>NZ_JBGCUL010000003.1:0-72295 GCF_054177685.1 Pseudomonas sp. P5_A2_2 | reverse complement strand
TTCCCCGCACAACCGCCGGATTTACGCAGCCTGATCCTTGACCACAAGAGCTTCGCGATCTTTTGCTCGCTCGCCCTGATCGGCTTCGCCTTATATCCGGTTCTTGTCCATCGGCTCGCGGTTTCGATTCACGCTTCCTCCCCACACTCGGTCGCCCTCATGCAGTTGCGCTTCACTTCGTTCGCTGTGGTCAGCTTACGACGGGACTTTCACCCGCAAGATTGCGCCCATGCTGGGCGCACAAAAAAAGGGGAGCACATGCCCCCCCGAGGTTTAAAACGTTGTTATCGCGGCTGTTAACTCAGCCTTCGATCTCGATCAGAATCTCGCCCGGGTTCACCCGGTCGCCCTTGGCCACGTGAATGGCGGTGACTTTACCGGCGATGGCCGCCTGGACTTCGGTTTCCATCTTCATCGCTTCGGTGATCAACACGGCCTGGCCTGCCTTGACGGTGTCGCCCTCCTTGACCAGCACGTCGACGATGTTGCCCGGCATGGTGGTGCTGACGTGACCCGGTGCAGTGGCTTGCTTGCGCTTGCTGCTGCCGCCGCCAACGAATTCATTGAGCGGTTCGAACACCACTTCTTCCGGCATGCCGTCGATGGACAGGTAGAAGTGACGCTTGCCTTCAGYCTTGACGCCGACACCGGTGATGTCGACGCGGTAGGTTTCGCCGTGAACGTCGATGACGAACTCAGTCGGTACGCCTTCGCCACCAGCCGAGGCGACGCCGCCGGCTTCAGGAATCGGCAACAGCACTTCAGGTGTCAGGGTGCCCGCAGCACGCTCTTCGAGGAACTTGCGGCCGATGTCCGGGAACATGGCGAAGGTCAGCACGTCCTCTTCAGACTTGGCCAGTGCGCCGATGTCGGCACGCAGCTTGGCCATTTCCGGCTTCAGCAGATCGGCCGGGCGAACGTCGATCACTTCTTCGCTGCCGATGGCCTGGCGACGCAGTTGTTCGTTCACGGTGCCCGGCGCCTTGCCGTAGCCGCCTTGCAGGTACAGCTTCACTTCGTTGGTGATGGTCTTGTAGCGCTCGCCGGCCAGCACGTTGAAGAACGCCTGGGTGCCGACGATCTGCGAAGTCGGGGTCACCAGCGGCGGGAAGCCGAGGTCTTCACGAACACGCGGAATTTCGGCCAGCACTTCGCTCATGCGATTCAGTGCGCCCTGCTCTTTCAACTGATTGGCCAGGTTGGAAATCATCCCGCCCGGTACCTGGTTGACTTGAACACGGGTGTCGACGGCGGTGAATTCGCTTTCGAACTGGTGGTACTTCTTGCGCACGGCGTAGAAGTACAGACCGATCTCCTGCAGCAGCTCCAGGTTCAGACCGGTGTCGAACTCGCTGCCTTTAAGGGCGGCGACCATCGACTCGGTGCCCGGGTGGCTGGTGCCCCAGGCGAAGCTGGAGATCGCGGTGTCGATGTGATCGGCGCCGTTTTCGATGGCCTTCATCTGGCACATCGCAGCCAGGCCAGCGGTGTCGTGGGAGTGAATGAACACTGGCAGCGACTGCTCGGCTTTCAATGCCTTGACCAGTTCGCCGGTGGCGTACGGGGTCAGCAAACCGGCCATGTCCTTGATCGCCACCGAATCGCAACCCATGGCTTCCATTTGCTTGGCCTGGTTCACGAAGGCCTCGATGGTGTGCACCGGGCTGGTGGTGTAGGCGATGGTGCCCTGGGCGTGTTTGCCGGCGGCTTTCACCGCTTCGATGGCCACGCGCAGGTTACGCACGTCGTTCATGGCATCGAAGATGCGGAACACGTCGATGCCGTTGACCGCTGCCTTGGCGACGAAGGCTTTGACCACGTCGTCGCTGTAGTGGCGGTAGCCCAGCAGGTTCTGGCCGCGCAACAGCATTTGCAGGCGGGTGTTAGGCAGCGCGGCGCGCAGTTGGCGCAGACGCTCCCACGGGTCTTCTTTCAGGAAACGTACGCAGGCGTCGAACGTTGCGCCGCCCCAGCACTCCAGCGACCAGTAGCCGACTTTGTCGAGCTTGTCGCAGATCGGCAGCATGTCTTCGGTGCGCATGCGGGTCGCGAGCAGCGATTGGTGGGCGTCGCGCAGGATCGTGTCGGTTACATGAATTTTCTTGGACATTGTTCTATTCCTCACAGGCCTGCGTGGGCGGCGATGGCGGCGGCGATGGCCAGGGCCAGCTCTTCGGGTTTGCGCTTGATCGAGTAGTTGGTCAGTTCAGGGTGGCTTTCAACGAAGCTGGTGTTGAACTGGCCGCTACGGAATTCCGGGTTACGCAGGATTTCCTGGTAGTACGCGGCGGTGGTCTTGACCCCTTGCAGGCGCATGTCGTCCAGGGCGCGCAGGCCACGGTCCATCGCCTCTTCCCAGGTCAGCGCCCACACCACCAGTTTCAGGCACATCGAGTCGTAGTACGGCGGGATGGTGTAACCGGTGTAAATCGCCGTGTCAGTGCGCACGCCAGGGCCGCCGGGGGCGTAGTAACGGGTGATCTTGCCGAAGCTCGGCAGGAAGTTGTTCTTCGGGTCTTCGGCGTTGATCCGAAATTGCAGGGCGAAACCACGGTGCTGGATGTCTTCCTGCTTCACCGAAAGCGGCAGGCCGGAGGCAATGCGGATCTGCTCGCGGACAATGTCGATTCCGGTGATTTCTTCGGTGATGGTGTGTTCCACCTGCACCCGGGTGTTCATCTCCATGAAGTACACCTCGCCCTCGGCGAGCAGGAACTCCACGGTGCCGGCGTTCTCGTAACCCACGGCCTTGGCTGCGCGCACCGACAGGTCGCCGATGTAGGCGCGCTGTTCCGGGGTCAGTTGCGGGCTCGGGGCGATCTCGATCAGTTTCTGGTTGCGGCGCTGGATCGAACAGTCACGCTCGAACAGGTGCACCACATTGCCGAAGCTGTCGCCAAGAATCTGCGCTTCGATGTGCTTCGGATTGACGATGCATTTTTCCAGGAACACTTCCGCCGAACCAAAAGCCTTGGTGGCCTCGGAAATGACCCGTGGGAAAGCCTGTTCAAGTTCTTCACGGCTGTTGCAGCGACGAATGCCGCGGCCGCCACCACCGGAAGTGGCCTTGAGCATCACCGGGTAACCGATGCGATCACCTTCGGTCAGGGCTTCTTCGATGCCCGACACGTTGCCTTCGGTGCCCGGTGTAACCGGGACGCCGGCCTTGATCATACTGCGGCGGGCTTCGGTCTTGTCGCCCATGCGGCGAATGACTTCAGCCGATGGACCAATGAATTTGATTCCGCGCTCGGCGCAGATCTCCGCCAGTTCGGCGTTTTCCGAAAGGAATCCGTAGCCTGGGTGCAACGCATCACAGCCGGTTTCCACCGCCAGGTTCACCAGCTTGCGCGGGTTCAGGTAACCGGCCAGAGGTTCGGCACCAATGCTGTGGGCCTCATCTGCACGCTTTACGTGCAGGGCATGACGGTCGGCGTCGGAGTAGATCGCGACCGAGCGAATCCCCATTTCGGCGCAGGCACGTACGATTCGTACGGCAATCTCACCACGGTTGGCGATCAGGATCTTTGTTATCACTTGGAGGTTCCCTTGAGCCGGTGTACCCACGACCTGCTAGACCAGGTCGACGAGTGACCAAATGTTTCAGTTTGGTCGCAGGTCCACACTAGCGCCCACAAGGGATTAACAAAAATGAATAAAAATTGGGTCGTGCATAAGTAAAGACTTATAGTTGATTCACCAGCCAGCGACGAGAGTGACCAGATAATGCGTAAGTCATTGATGCGTATGACTTTACGGCAATTGCAGATCTTCAACGAGGTCTGTGATTTGCGGTCCTACAGCCGTGCGGCCGAGGAAATGTCGCTCACACAACCTGCCGTCAGCCTGCAGATTCGTCAACTTGAAGAGCTGATTGGCCAGCCTTTGTTCGATTACGTCGGCAAAAAACTCTACATGACCGAAGCGGCTGAAGCGTTACAGCGGGCCAGTCGGGATATTTTCGGGCGCCTGGAAAACCTCGACATGCAGCTGTCGGACATGCAGGGCTCGTTGCAGGGGCAACTGAAACTGGCGATCGAATCCAGCGCCAAATACTTCGTACCGCATCTGTTTGCCGCGTTCAAACGCCAGCACCCGGAAGTGAACCTGCAATTGACGGTGGTCAATCGTGGCCAGGTCATTCGGCGCCTGTCGGACAACCGCGACGACCTGGTGATCATGTCCATGGTGCCGCAGGACATGGGCCTGGAATTCCTGCCGTTCCTGAACAACCCGATCGTCGCCGTGGCGCCACCGGATCACCCGCTGTGTCATATGGGGCCGCTGCGCCTGCAGGATCTCGAGCCCTACACCCTTCTGCTGCGCGAACCCGGCTCGGGGACGCGGCTTGCGTGCGAAGAATACTTCAAGGAGAAGCGCGTGCACTTCAACCAGACTCAGGAAGTCTCGTCTGCCGAAGCTCAGCGCGAATGTGTACTGGCAGGCCTGGGCGTTGCGCTGTTGACGCGCCACGCCCTGAGCCTTGAGCTGGCAACCGGTGGACTGATCGAGCTACCGGTCGAGGAGCTGCCACTGTTTCGCAGTTGGTGCCTGGTGCAGGCCAAGGCGAAACGCCTGTCACCGGTGGCGCACGCCTTCCTGGCGTTTATCCGTAGCGAACGGCTTCAGATCAGCGCGCTGGCTGAGCGCTTCGACGGGAAGTCGAGGCAGATGCCTGCCAGAAGTTGAGTTCCAACTCCGGAAAATCGCCAATTTCGGCCAGAAGCTGACGGCGTTCGCAGCGATCTTCGATGGCGCGGCGGAATTCCATGCGGCGCTGATCTTCTTGCTGACGACGGGTTCTGACAGCGCTGTTGCGTTCTTCGTAGGGCATGGCCATTTCGAGTCTCCCAAGGCGAGTACGGGAGTTTCAAGATAGGCGCGGGGGATGACGGTTTGGCGGCTCGGGCGTTACAGGCTGATGAAAGTTGCGGTGTATTCTAGGCCGCCATCGCGAGCAAGCTCGCTCCCACAATGGATCTCGAGCGCTGCACAAATTGCATTTACAGCACTGAACCCTGTGGGAGCGAGCCTGCTCGCGATTAAGGTCGGAACGACCTTACGACGACGTCAGTCGTCCAGCGCTTTCACCGACTTGGGCGACAACCGCAAGCTGCGCAGGCTGCGCTTGACGCTCTTGAGGTGGTTGACCAGGCTCGGGCCACGGGCCATGGCCACGCCCATCGCCAGCACATCGATCACCACCAGGTGGGCGATCCGCGAAGTCAGCGGCGTATAGATTTCAGTGTCTTCATGCACATCGATCGCCAGATTGACCGTAGACAGCTCGGCCAATGGCGTCTGGCTCGGGCACAAGGTAATCAACGAGGCACCGCTTTCACGCACCAGGTTGGCGGTGATCAACAGGTCCTTGGAGCGCCCGGACTGGGAAATGCAGATCGCCACGTCGGTTGGCTTGAGCGTTACGGCCGACATCGCCTGCATGTGCGGGTCGGAATAAGCCGCTGCTGTCAGCAGCAAACGGAAGAACTTGTGCTGGGCGTCCGCCGCAACCGCACCCGAGGCGCCGAAGCCGTAGAACTCGACACGCTGGGCCTGGGACATCAGTGTCACTGCCCGCTGCAATTCCAGCGGATCGAGCTTCTCGCGAACCTCCATCAGGGTATGCAGGGTGGTGTCGAAGATTTTCAGGCTGTAGTCGGCGACCGAATCGTCTTCGTGGATCGCAAACTGGCCGAAACTCGCACCTGCCGCCAGGCTCTGGGCCAGCTTCAGCTTCAGGTCCTGAAAGCCGGAACAACCGATGGCACGGCAAAAACGCACGATGGTCGGTTCGCTGATGCCCACGCTGTGGGCCAGGTCAGCCATGGAGCTGTGCATCACGGCCGCAGGATCGAGCAGCACGTGGTCGGCGACCTTGAGCTCCGACTTGCGTAACAGGTGGCGAGACTGGGCGATGTGTTGCAGCAGGTTCAAGGGGCTGGACTCTTTGTTATTGGCAGGTGCCGGTGATGTAGCACGCTTGTAGTTATACTACATGAATCGGCTTTTTGCCTGCTCAATGCGTAACCGAATCCCTCGATTTCAGGTGCCCGCGCTTCATGTAGCACTCATGGCGCCTGTCCAGGTGCGCCGAGTGCGCGTTTAAATGGACAAAAGCGCCTTACGTATCCTCGTCAGCTTGCGGCTTGCGTGTGCAGTAAACCCGCCAATGTCTCGGCCTCAACCGGGCGACTGATCAAATAGCCCTGTACTTCATCGCAGCGCTCGGCTTTCAAAAACTCAAGCTGTTCTCCCCGCTCCACCCCTTCCGCCACGACCTTCAGAGACAGGCCATGAGCCATGGCAATGATCGCCCGGGTGATCGCCGCATCCTCGGCGCCCTCACCCAAGCCACGGATAAACGCCTGATCAATCTTCACGTAATCCACCGGGATCCGCTTGAGATAGCTCAGGGATGAGTAGCCAGTGCCAAAATCATCAATGGCCAGTTTCACCCCGAGATCACGCAATTGCTGGAAGGTTGCGATGATGTGCTCGACGCTGTCCAGCAACTGGCTTTCGGTGAGTTCCAGCTCCAGGAGATGCGGTGCCAGCCCGGTTTCTTCCAGCACCTGTCGCACCAGGCTGACCAATTTGCCCTGGCGCAATTGATGCACCGACAAGTTGACCGACACTCGAATCGCTTCAAGCCCCTGCCGCTGCCACTCACAGGCTTGCCAGCAGGCCTGACGCAGCACGAACTCACCGATCGGGCCGATCAATCCGGTTTCTTCAGCCAGGCCGATGAAATCCCCCGGCGGCACACGGCCCATGGTCGGATGATCCCAACGCACCAAGGCTTCAGCGGCATTCAACCTGCCCGTAGCAAGGCACAGTTTCGGTTGGTAAAACACCTTCAGTTGTTTGTCTTCGATGGCTTTGCGCAAGTGGTTTTCCAGCTGTAAACGCTCCAGCGTGCTGGCTTGCAAACTGTCGGTATAAAACTGGAAATTATCACCACCCAGGTGTTTGGCGTGCTGCATGGCCATGTTCGACTGACTGACCAATGCAGAAATTTCCCGGGCGCTGTCCGGCAACAAGCTGATGCCCATCGACACGCTGACCACCAGTTCATGCCCCTCAATGGTCACCGGCAAACGCAACTTGCTCGCCAGGCGAGTCGCCACCCGGGCCAGGCTCGAAAGGTTGCCGTAAGCGTTGAACAGCACGGCAAACTCATCACCGGAAAGGCGCGCGATGGTGTCTGCTTCAGGCAATGCATTCACCAGCCGCCGGGCCATTTTCTGCAGCAACTGATCGGCGACTTCATGCCCGAGGCTGTCGTTGAGTTGCTTGAACCGATCGAGATTGATGTGCAGCAATGCCAGGCTGCGATAACCGCCCTGTCGCACTCGTTGATGAGCCTCGCTGAGTCGTTCGCGAAACATCGCGCGGTTGGCCAGACCGGTCAGTTCGTCGTAGTGGGTCAGATAGCGCATGCGCTCTTCGGATTCTCGACGGGCTGAGAGATCGGCGAAAAAGCCCACAATATGGCTGACATTTCCCCGAGTATCGCGCACAGCATTCAGTTGCAGCCATTGCGGATACATCTCGCCGCTCTTGCGGGTTTCCACCAATTCGCCTTGCCAGCTGCCTTGCTGTTCCAGCGCCTGATGTATTGCGGCGTAATGCCGACGCGCATCGCGACTGCATGGCAGTTCAATGACATTACGTCCGATCATGTCTTCGATGTCATAGCCGGTCACCCGACTAAAGGCTTGATTGATCGCGATCAGGGCGTAGTTCGGATCGAAAATCACGATCCCTTCGCTGGCCGCCTCGAACACGGTCGCTGCCAGTTGCTGCTGCTCTTCCAGGCCTTTGCTGACGCTGATGTCGCGGCGAGTGCCGACCATGCGAATCACCCGGCCGTTCTCGGCGCGCTCGACCGCCCGCCCGCGGTCCTCGATCCAGACCCAGTGGCCGTCGCCATGCCGCACGCGATACTCGATTTGATAGTCCTCGGTGCGGCCCTTCAAATGCTCGACCAGCGCCCGTTTCAGCGCAGGAAGATCCTCGGGGTGAAGGCGCGGCTTGAGGTGACGCAATATCGCCGTGACCTGTTCCGGCTCCAGGCCGAACAATTCCTGAATCTGCGTGTGATGGACTTCGTCGGTTTGCAGATTCCAGTCCCACAACCCCAACTCGCTGGCCTTCAATGCCAGCGCCAGACGCGCCTCACTCTTGCTCAGTGCCTGGTTGGCGGCATCCAGTTCCAGGTTGCGCTGAGCGACACGGTTTTCCAGGTCGATCTGGATTTCTCGCAATTCATCCTCGGCACGTCGACGCTGTTCAATCTCCTTGGCCAACTTCTGATTGAGCTGATCACTGCAGCTTTGTGCCTGCTGCAGATGCTCGATCAGCGCCTGATTCTGAAAGCGCCGCATCAAGCCCCGATCGATCAATCGATTGACTTGCCAGGCAACCACGCTCAATGCACCGAGCAGGATCAGCCCGAACCAGCCCCAACCTTGCTGCTGTTCGTCAGCCCCCCAAAACATATAGGCGATGGCCGGCAACAGGCAGGGCAAGGTAAATGACAGAAAGGCCGGCAAACTGACCGCATAAGCAACACTGGCCGAGAGCGCTGCGGCACCGATGAGGCCGAAGACCCAGGCTTGCTGAATGAAGTTATCGGCGGGAACCAGGGCGATGCCGGCACCAGCCAGGGTCAGACCGGTGAGGCCGGAGCCCAGCAAAAACATCCGTCGCCAAATGGGATGGGCCTGACGATTGGGAATGGCCGAATCGAAGGCTGCGACCTGAATCACCCGCAACGCCACCAATGACAATAACCACACCAGCCAGACACTGACCAGGAAATAGCGCTGCGGACTCCAGAGCAAACCGGCGCAGACCAGGCCATTGATCAGCATGAACAACGTGGGCAACAGCGAGCCCTGATACAACAGGCGCGTGCGTTCGACCGCCATTTCCATGGCGTACTGTTTACGGATGACCCTGGGCTCCACAATGGGGCCCGACAGGTCGAAGCTGAGGGTCATAGGCGATGTTCTTGTTCTTATAATGATGAGCATGGGCCCGAAACTGCTCGGAGCATACACAAGCAATTGCCCGGACCAAACTGCTGCAGATCAATAAATGGCCAAATTTTTTCAGCCGCCGATCCCCCTGAAAACGCTACGGACACGCCCCGCCAACGCCTGCAGCCAATGACCGACCGGTCGTCCTTCACTTAACTTTCATCGGCTAAAGCAAAGTGGAGTTTGCCCGGTGTGTCGCCGCCCCCTAGAATGCCCCGATGCGCGATGATCTCTCCCTTCTGCTGAACTCCCTCAACGATGCCCAACGCCAGGCTGTAGCAGCCCCCGTGGGTCGTCAGTTGGTCCTGGCCGGTGCTGGTTCCGGTAAAACCCGAGTGCTGGTGCACCGTATCGCCTGGCTGATCCAGGTCGAAAACGCCTCGCCCCACTCCATCCTGTCGGTGACCTTCACCAACAAGGCCGCTGCCGAGATGCGCCAGCGCATCGAACAGCTGATGGGTATCAACCCGGCCGGCATGTGGGTCGGCACCTTCCACGGCCTGGCGCACCGCTTGCTGCGGGCGCACTGGCAGGAAGCGGGCTTAAGCCAGACGTTCCAGATTCTCGACAGCGACGACCAGCAACGGCTGGTCAAGCGGGTGATCCGCGAGCTCGGCCTGGACGAACAGCGTTGGCCGGCCCGTCAGGCCCAGTGGTTCATCAACGGGCAGAAAGACGAAGGCCTGCGTCCGCAACACATTCAAGCCAGCGGCGACCTGTTCCTGGCGACCATGCGCGGCATTTATGAAGCCTACGAGGCCGCTTGCCTGCGCGCAGGCGTTATCGACTTCTCCGAGTTGCTGCTGCGTGCTCTCGATCTGTGGCGGGACCATCCGGGGCTGCTGGCGCACTATCAGAAGCGCTTCCGGCACATTCTGGTGGACGAGTTCCAGGACACCAACGCCGTGCAATACGCCTGGTTGCGCCTGCTGGCCAAGGGTGGCGACAGCCTGATGGTGGTGGGCGACGATGACCAGTCGATCTACGGCTGGCGCGGCGCGAAAATCGAGAACATCTACCAGTACTCCGAAGACTTCCCGGACGCCGAAACCATTCGCCTGGAGCAAAACTATCGCTCCACCGCCGGCATCCTGAAGGCTGCCAACGCCTTGATCGCCAATAACACCGGGCGCTTGGGCAAAGAGCTATGGACAGACGGCGGCGACGGCGAAGCGATCAACCTGTACGCCGCCTTCAACGAACACGACGAAGCACGCTACGTTGTCGAAACCATCGAAAGTGCGCTGAAAACCGGCTTGTCTCGCAGCGATATCGCGATTCTGTACCGCTCCAACGCCCAATCGCGGGTTCTGGAAGAAGCCTTGCTGCGCGAGCGCATTCCCTATCGCATCTATGGCGGCCAGCGCTTCTTCGAACGCGCCGAAATCAAGAACGCCATGGCCTACATGCGCTTGCTCGAAGGCCGTGGCAACGATGCGGCTCTGGAGCGGGTCATTAACGTGCCGGCCCGTGGCATCGGCGAGAAAACCGTCGAAGCGATCCGCGACCATGCGCGCCACAGCGATGTGTCGATGTGGGAAGCGATGCGCCAACTGGTGGCCAACAAAGGCCTGACCGGTCGCGCGGCCGGTGCCCTTGGCGCGTTTATCGAGCTGATCGAGAACCTCGCCGCCAAGTGCATGGAAATGCCGCTGCACCTGATGACCCAGACCGTCATCGAGCAGTCGGGGTTGATCGCCTATCACGAAGCGGAAAAAGGCGAGAAAGGCCAGGCCCGGGTGGAAAACCTCGAGGAACTGGTCAGCGCCGCGCGCAACTTCGAAAACAGCGAAGAAGACGAAGACCTGACGCCATTGGCGGCGTTCCTCGGTCACGCGTCACTGGAGGCCGGCGATACGCAGGCCGACGAGCACGAAGACAGCATTCAACTGATGACCCTGCACAGCGCCAAGGGCCTGGAATTCCCTTACGTGTTCCTGGTGGGCATGGAGGAAGGCCTGTTCCCGCACAAGATGAGCCTGGAAGAACCCGGCCGCCTTGAGGAAGAGCGTCGTCTGGCCTACGTCGGCATCACCCGGGCCATGCAGAACCTGGTGATGACCTATGCTGAAACCCGGCGCCTTTATGGCAGCGAGACCTACAACAAGGTGTCGCGCTTCGTACGCGAAGTTCCGAAAGGCCTGATTCAGGAGGTGCGGTTGTCCAACAGCGTCAGCCGTCCGTTCGGTGGCAACCAGTCGATGAGTGGCAGCAACCTGTTCAGCGGCAGCGAGATTCCGGAAACCGGCTTCAGTCTGGGTCAGACTGTGCGCCATTCGATCTTCGGTGACGGCGTGATCCTCAACTTCGAGGGCGCCGGTGCACAGGCCCGGGTGCAGGTGAACTTCAGCGAAGGCAGCAAGTGGCTGATGCTGGGTTACGCCAAGCTGGAAGCGATCTAGCTTTTCTGTGGGAGCAAGCTCGCTCCCACAGGTTGTAGACAGGCTCCAGGCCGATATCTGAATTTAAAGGTGCGATGAGATGGGCTCAGGCTTTTTTTCTTCCTGGACATTCTGGGCCCTGTTATCGGCGGCATTCGCGGCGATGACCGCCATTTTCGCGAAAGTTGGCATCGAAAACGTCAATTCCGACTTCGCCACCCTGCTACGTACGATAGTGGTATTGGTCAGCCTGGCCTTGATTTTGTACGCCACGGGCCAATATCAGTCATTGGGATCGATCTCTGCAAAGAGCTACCTGTTCCTGCTGTTGTCCGGTCTGGCTACTGGTGCGTCGTGGATCTGCTATTTCCGCGCACTCAAGGTCGGTCCGGCGTCACTGGTTGCCCCGGTGGACAAACTCAGCGTGGTGCTGGTGGCCGTTCTTGGCGTAGTCCTGCTGGGTGAAAAACTCGACCTGCGTCAATGGGGCGGAATCGGTCTGATCACGGCCGGAGTCGTCATGCTGGCATTACGTCGCTAGGCGACCGTCCTACAAAACTTATCCACTCATCTGACATATCAAAGTCAAAAGGCCCTATTGCGCTGACTGAAGCTGAATGAAACCTGTCAGGCAAAAGCCCGAAACACTCTGCCGCTAGCCAGTAACACTTCAGCTGTGCAACATGGCGCGCGTGCCTTCCACAAATGGGAATTCCCTTTATGAAACGTTTTCTTAGCATCGCCATGGCGTTGTGCATCGGCCTGACGATGAGTCTCGACGTCAATGCCGCCAAGCGCTTCGGTGGTGGCAAAAGCGCCGGCGCTGCGCCGACACACCAGACCAGCCAGATGGCTCCTTCTTCTCCAGGCATGGGCGGCGCTGCGGCGACCGCTGGTGCTGCCGGCGCCGCTGGCGCCGCCGCCAAGGCCGGTGGCGCCTCGCGCTGGCTCGGCCCTCTGGCCGGTATCGCGGCCGGTGGCCTGCTGGCCTCCATGTTCATGGGTGACGGCTTCCAGGGCATGCAGATCTTCGACATCCTGATCATGGCGGTTATCGCGTTCCTGGTCTTCCGCTTCATCGCCGCCCGTCGTCGCAAGCAGCAGGAGCATTACGCTCCGGCCGGTCATGCGCCGATGCAGCGTGAAGCGTTCGAACAAAAGCCTGCCGGCGGTTCGATCTTCGGTGGTTCGGCTGCGCCTGTTGCCGCTCGTCCAGTGATCAATGCTCCAGCCTGGTTCAACGAAAGAAACTTCGTCGAAGCGGCTCGCAATCACTTCCAGTCCCTGCAACAGCACTGGGACGCCAACGAAATGGACAAGATCGCCGAGTTCGTGACCCCGCAAATGCTGGAATTCCTCAAGCGTGAGCGTGCTGACCTGGGTGACGGTTTCCAGTCCACCTACATTGATAACCTCAATGTACAACTGGACGGCGTGGACGATCGCGCCGACAAGACCATCGCTACCCTGACCTTCACTGGCGTGTCGAAAACCTCGCGTTTCGACCAGGGCGAAGTCTTCAGCGAAAGCTGGAACATGGAACGTGCACAGGGCGAAAACCAGCCTTGGCTGGTGGCTGGTATCCGCCAGAACGGCTGATCCCGCGTAGAACTTCACTTGCTGTAAAAAAAACCCCGGCTCAGGCCGGGGTTTTCTATTTCGCGGTTGCATCTATAGCGAGCTACTGTATAAACCGCCCCATATAAACCGCGCCATACAAGCAAGAGGATCCCGGACGTGGAAGAAATCATCGAACAACTGCGTGAAGCCAACGAACCGGTACCGGTCCCCTTGGAATTGCCTGACGAAGACCTGCTGGTCGAAATCGAAGAACAACTGTTCATCGACATTCCGTTCGTCTTCAGAGAGTTTCTGCTGACCGTCAGCGACGTGGTCTACGGCAGCCTGGAACCGGTCACCGTGACCGACCCGCAATCCCACACCTACCTGCCCGACGTTGCCGCCAACGCCTGGGACGCCGGCGTCGATCGCAGCCTGATCCCGATCTGCCAGGACGGTGATGACTACTATTGCGTCGAAGAAGACGGCACCGTGGTGCTTTGGCAAGCCGAAGAAGAGCTGATCGCCGAAGAAACCTGGGAATCGGTGTGGCACTGGGCACGGGACGTCTGGCTGGAAAGCTGACCCAGTCAACGCCGCAGGGTGGTCAATGCCCGGACGACTCTTTGTGATTGTCGAGGGTTTCCAGCAACGCCACCTGCATCCGCGTATGCACACGAATGAACCAGCGCCACAGCAGCGCCGCTACGGCGGCCGCGACCACGGCGATCAGCACCAGCAACTTGTTGGTCGGCAGAATACTGGCCGACAAGGCTGCCAGCAGTAAAAAGATCACCAGCAACGACAGAATCGGGATCACTTCGGCGATCACCCGGCGCACTCGCTGCGTGTGGCGCCCGGCCATCTCCGGCTTCACGCCCATTTCCGCCAGCAACATCGACAGTGCCTTTAGCTTGCGGTACGCCGCAATCAAAAACGGCAGCGATAACAGCAGCGCCCCACCCCAGATCAACGCCTTTTGCCAGCTTGGATCGCTGATCCAGCCTTGCAGGTAAGCTGACATACGTTCGGCGAAGTATGCCCCCGAGAAGAAGATCGCGATCACGAGCGCCAGATTGACTCCCACCTGCAGCAAAATCCGCCGAATCATGGATGCCAGTAACGCCCTCTCACCCTGAGGCTGGATGCTGCGCAGCCATTCGCCGTACATCCCCAACACTCGTCCCAGGCGTTCTGGCATGACACCGACGAGCTTGATCGACAATGGATCAGCCGCACGGATCAGATAGGGCGTCAGTAAGGTCGTGATCACCGAAACCGCCACAGCCACGGGGTATAAAAAGTTACTGGTGACCTGCAGCGTCATGCCCAGTGCCGCAATGATGAAAGAGAATTCGCCAATCTGTGAAAGACCCATCCCGACTCGCAGTGAGGTGCGTCCGTCATTGCCGGCGATAAATGCACCAAGGCCGCAGGACAACATCTTGCCGAGCACCACGGCTACGGTGATTACGGCGATTGGCCAAGCGTATTGAAGCAGGATCGCCGGATCGAGCATCAACCCGATGGCCACGAAGAAAATCGCACTGAAAAGATCACGAACCGGTTCAATCAAGCGTTCAATTTTCGGCAGTTGCCGGGATTCAGCCATGATTGCGCCGATCAGGAACGCCCCGAGGACCATGCTGTATTCAAGCTTGACCACCAGCAGGCAGAAGCCGAAACACAGGCCCAGCACGGTAATCAGTAGCATTTCGTTGCTGTCGAATCTGGCCACGTAGGCCAGCAACCGCGGCACCATCAGAATACCGATGACCAATGCGACGATCATGAACAGCGACAGCTTGCCGACTGTAGAAAACACTTCGCCGGAGCTGACCGTACCGCTGACAGCGATACTGGATAACAGCGCGATGATGCCAATGCCCAGGATGTCTTCGACGATCAGCACCCCGAATATCAACTGGGCAAACCGCTCGTTTTTCAACTTCAGGTCGTTGAGCGCCTTGACGATGATGGTGGTCGAGGAAATCGCCAGGATCGCGCCGAGGAACAGTGAGTCCATGGTGTTCCAGTCGAACCAGCGACCGATTTCGTAGCCGATCCAGATCATCAGCACGATTTCCAGGAATGCCGCGATGAATGCCGTGGCACCGACCTTGAACAACTTGCGCAGGCTGAATTCCAGGCCCAGGCAGAACATCAGGAATATCACCCCGAGTTCGGCCAGGGTCTTGATGGTTTCTTCGTCATGGATCAGGCCGAATGGCGGGGTGTGCGGGCCAATGATGAAACCGGCGACGATGTATCCCAGCACCACCGGTTGTTTCAGGCGATGGAAGACCACGGTGACCACTCCTGCGATCAACATGATCACTGCCAGATCCTGAATGAAACTGATGGCATGCATGGCGTGAGACTCCCTGGATGGCATTGCTCGATCCCCGTCCGCAGGAAAAGTCTGATCGAGCAGAACAAAAATCGGAATTGCACGTAGGAAATGCCCTTAAGTCAGGGCTTTTTGCAGGGTAACACCGCGACTTCTGGCAGAAAGGCGGTGCAATATATGGAAACAGATCGATCCGGCGTGACGGCGACTCCGCACCCGGCGTCCCGATAACTGTTGGTTTGAAAAAACCGCCGAGGCACCCGCAGAGGTGCATCCCTCAAACCTGGCCTTGACCCGTGAGAATGCTATGGAACCCGGAAACGCCCAGCTGTCGATGACGGTATTGATGACCCCCGACATGGCCAACTTCTCTGGCAATGTTCACGGCGGCACCCTGCTCAAATACCTCGACGAAGTGGCCTACGCCTGCGCCAGCCGTTATGCCGGCCGCTATGTGGTGACCCTGTCGGTGGATCAGGTCATTTTCCGTGAGCCGATCCATGTCGGCGAACTGGTGACCTTTCTCGCCTCGGTCAACTACACCGGCAACACCTCCATGGAGGTGGGAATCAAAGTGGTGACCGAGAACATCCGCGAACGCTCGGTGCGTCACACCAACAGTTGCTTCTTCACCATGGTCGCGGTGGATGACCAGCGTAAACCTGCCTCCGTACCACCGTTGCAACCGGATAACAGCGAGAGCAAGCGCCGCTTCATCCAGGCTCAGCAGCGCCGGCAGATTCGTCAGGAGCTGGAAAAGCGTTATCAGGAGATCAAGGGCGACGCCTAAGGCGGGTCGCTCTTGCGTGATCTTCGGACCGCTATCGCGAGCAAGCTCGCTCCCACAGGTACAGCATTAACCCTGTGGGAGCGAGCTTGCTCGCGATGGGGGCAGCGCCGAATCAAAGGCTGATCGACGTCGCCTCGAACCTCACCCGCGGATGGGCAATCCGGTCCTGAGCCCGAACCAGTTCCAACTCGTAGCTGGCACACGCCTGGGTTTCCAGCAGCACTTCATGCACCGCCGATGCCGTGAACTCGAACGCGGCCACCAGGCTGTCGCCCAACAGCACACGCGCCAGGAACAGACCAGACGTCAGATCGCCCACGCCCACCGGCTGACGCGGGAACGCCAGCAACGGGCGCTGCAAATGCCAGCTGCCTTCGGCCGTCACCAGCAGCATCTCGAAGACCTCTGCCGATTTGCCTGGGTAGTCCAGATGCTTGACCAGCACCGCTTTCGGGCCGCGCACCAGTAATGCACGCGCCATGGCCAGGCAATCGAACAGCGATTGCGGCTTGCGCCCGGAGAAGCTGTCCAGCTCCAACTGGTTCGGGCACATGAAGTCCGCCACGGCGGCGGCCTCTTCCAACAGGAAATCACTGACCTCCGCCGGAACACTGCAGCCCTTCTCCGGATGCCCCATGACCGGGTCACACAGGTACAGCGCCTTGGGATTCATCGACTTGATCCGCGCCACCCCTGTCAGGATCGCCCGGCCCTGGGCCGCACTGCCGAGGTAACCGGAGAGCACCGCATCGCAGTTGCCCAACTCGCCAATCGCCGCGATGCCTTCGACCAGGTCCGGGATCTGGTGCGGCGCCAGCACTTCACCGGCCCACTGACCGTACTGGGTGTGATTGGAGAACTGCACGGTGTTGAGCGGCCAGACATTCACCCCGACCCGTTGCATCGGGAAAACCGCGGCACTGTTGCCGGCGTGACCGAATACCACGTGGGACTGGATAGCGAGCAAATGCGGAGTACGTTTCATGCGGTGGATTTCCGTAAAACGATTGAAATTCTAGCCGCGCAGTATGCGACTAAACGCAGCCTGTACGACAGACCAGCGACGCAGTTAAGCTGACACTATCTTGTTGGAGCACCCTGTTGATGCTGACCCTTGGAAATATATTCGTGCTGATGCTGTTCGCCACTGCCGGCGCATGGCTATGGCACAACCACGGCTTGCGCGAGCGCGCGCTGGAGCGGGTGAAGCAGCATTGCGGCAAACTCGGGATCGAATTGCTTGACGGCAACGTGGCCTTGAAAAGAATCGCGTTCATCAGGGATGCCAGTGGTCGCCGACGCCTGGCCCGTGTGTATAACTTCGAATTCACCGTGACGGGCGAAACCCGCCACAACGGCACCATCACCCAGTTCGGTGCTCACAGCGCACAGATTGAGCTGGCACCCTACCCGGTCCCGTTCGACGAAACCGAACCAGTGGTCGAAGTGGCGAAACCTCGCGCGGAAGTGATCGAGCTGAGCCAGTGGCGTCAGGACCATACCAAGTGGCGGCCTTGAGCCGTTAACCCGATCCGGATCGGCACGCTGCCAGCTCACGCTGCAGTCGTTCTGCATTCTGCGCTTCACTGAAAATCAGCTCGATACGCGAATCCTGCCGCCATTCACTGGGCCGCCAGTCCAGCACCGAGTTATCCACCGCGTTCGCCGAGACCCACCTGTGCGAGCTGTGGATAACCAGCTTCGCCCGCCTCCATCCAAGACTTTCAAGCCACCGGCTCACCAGAGCGACATCAAATACCTGGCTTGGGTGCCAACGCCATCCGATGCTCCAGCCACCGTCCTGTTCCTGACTCAAGCAAATGGGCAACGCGGGATCGCTCCAGACCGCCGGCAACTGCGCCAATCCCTTGGGTACGACGAAGTTATTCACACCTGCCAGTGCTTTGGTATTCAGCCCCGGCAACTCGCTTAAGGGTAAAGCCGCCTGTTGCGTCCAGCACAGGGGGAGCGGCGGCAATTGTCCGGCGATTCGCTGGCGGCTTTCTTCTTCGAGACCTTCAGACTTGTTCAACAGCAGTAGCCCCGCATGGCCCAGCGCTTGCTGTTGCGCATCCGGCAATGGCTTGCCTGCGGCGAGCGCCTGGGCGTCCAGCACCAGCACACAAGGCTGAACAGCCAACACGCCTTGCCACGGCGCTTCACTCAATTGCCTGAGCAACTGCGCCGGATGCCCCAGCCCTGAGGGTTCGATGAATAGCCGATCCGGTTGTGCCTTGCGCAACAAACGCCCAAGACCAATCTGAAACGGCGCACCGTTGACGCAACACAAGCAGCCCCCGGCCACTTCCCCCAGTGCGATACCATCGGCGTCCTGGGTCAGTAGCGCAGCGTCGAGACCGATCTGGCCAAACTCATTGATCAACACCGCCCAGCGCTCGCCAGCCGGGCGCTGGGCCAGCAAGTGCTTGATCAGGCTGGTCTTGCCGGCGCCCAACGGTCCGGCAATGACATGAGTGGGGATATTCTGCAGCATGGTTGATGATTTCTGAGGAGGTGGTGGATGCGGTTGATTGGCTTGTCGTTGCTCCTGGCACTCGTTTCAGGCGAGGTGCTGGCCCAGGCTTGTGTGGTTCACAGCCAGGGCGAGCGGCTTGATGTCCAGGTTTGCCAGCAGAACCGCAACATCCCGCCAAAGCTCTTTGCCGACGGCTTCTGCCAGCCGAACCTGGCGGGGCAGAAAGTCGAGGTGCAGTATGTCGATCAATGCCCCGGCGGCGCATTTGGTATCTGCAGCAACGCCCAAGTCGCCAATATGCCCTACCGCCAGGATATTCACTATTACGGCGTTGCCACCGACGCGGCATATTTGCAGCCGTACTGCGAGGCCCAGAGCCAGGGCACCTGGCTCAAGCCCTGAAGCGCCAGTAGAGGATCAGGCGGCCTCTTCGTACCAAGGGCCGAATGGATCGGGCAGCAAACGCCAGCCCTCTACGCCCAGCGCCATTTCCTCTTCGGTCAGCAGGCAGGCGTCCAGTTCGGCCGTGAGCTGCGTGAAGTCGATGTTCTGGCCGATGAACACCAGTTCCTGACGACAGTCCCCGCTGTCGGCAGTCCAGTTTTTCATGATCCCGGCGGTACTTTCTGCGTCCTGCGGCCACTGGTTTTTCGGTACGAAACGCCACCAGCGCCCGGCAAAACCATAGCGCATCAAACCACCGGCCTGGGACCAGCTGCCAGCGTCCATTTGCTTGCTCGCCAGCCAGAAAAAGCCCTTGGAGCGCAGCAGTTTGCCGTTGTCCCAGGGACCGTCGATGAAGTTGAAGAAACGCTGTGGATGGAACGGCCGGCGAGCCCGGTAAGCACTGGAAGCGATACCGTACTCTTCGGTTTCCGGCACATGTTCACCGCGCAGCTCCTGCAACCATCCCGGTGCCTGGGCAGCCTTTTCGAAGTCAAAACGACCGGTGTTGAGAATCTTGTTCAAGGGGATTTCGCCCATCGACATCGGAATGATTTCCGCCCGGACGTTGAGCCGTTCAAGAATGGCGATCAATTCTTCGCGCTGGTGGCTGCTGATCAAGTCGATCTTGCTGAGCAAAATCACATCGGCGAACTCGACCTGCTCAATCAACAGATCGGTAATCGAACGCTCGTCTTCCTCCCCTAGGGTTTCTCCTCGGGAAGCCAGGCTTTCGGCAGCCTGGTAGTCGAGCAGGAAGTTCATGCCATCGACCACCGTGACCATGGTGTCGAGACGTGCGATGTCGTTGAGGCTCTGGCCGTTTTCATCGCGGAAGGTGAAGGTTTCCGCCACAGGCAGCGGTTCGGAAATCCCGGTGGACTCGATCAGCAGATAGTCGAAGCGACCCTCCCTGGCGAGTTGACTCACCTCCTCCAGCAAGTCTTCACGTAACGTACAGCAAATACACCCGTTACTCATCTCCACCAACCGTTCTTCGGCTCGGTTCAGGCTGACATCGCGCTGGACTTCGGTGCCATCGACGTTAATTTCGCTCATATCGTTGACGATGACTGCCACTCGCAATCCATCGCGATTACGTAGTATGTAATTAAGAAGTGTACTTTTTCCGGCGCCTAAAAAGCCGGAGAGAACGGTCACGGGGAGTCGATTGGACATCTGCATATTCCTCACAGGGTGCCCGGTCGCTGCGTCGGGCTTACACAATGTTATACTGTAACAACAACAATATGCCATCCCCTCTTGCCCGGTAGGGCAAAGGACACGATGCTGTACGCGTTCCTTCCATGAGAAGCCCTATGCACAACGTCCTGAAACCTGCACTGATCATGCTTTCCCTGCTGGTGGCTGCCGACGCGATGGCCCAGATCCCGAGCCTGGCCAAGTGCACCCGTAGCGCCAACCTGTTGGCCTGCGTGGATGCGGATGGCAACGCCTACAGCGTCAATACCGCCGGAAGCACCATCTATCTGCGGGGTTTCGAAACGGCCGGAAAACGCTATTGGGCGCAGACCAACAGCCGCTACGGCCAGTTTGTATTTTTCACCGGTATCGCTTCCGATGGCGAGGCCTGGGTTGGCTACAACCAGCGCGTCGGCTGGACCACAATCAACCGGTTTTCCAGCTCCGGCGGCAGCAGCGCCAGGTTCACTTGCAGCCGGATCGCTGGCTGTTAAACCTCTTTGTTTTTCTGTTGATGGCGTGAAATCAGGCTGAGCATGTGGCGGTTGCGCATGATGAAAGTCCGCTCATGAAAAAGGCATCGCCGACTTAGTTGTTATGATATAACATTTTAAGTCAACTCTCTCGATGGACCTGCTCATGAATGCGCTGACTCTGCCGGATATCGCCGCGCAGGCCTCACGCCAAGCCCTGCCACTGGAGTGGGTGGGCATGTGCGGCATTGCTCTACCTGTTTTGTTTGATGGCCAACGATTGAATGCAAAGGTCGATGCCGGCGTGAGTCTCGACGATGGCAACGCGCGCGGCATTCACATGTCACGGCTCTATCTGGCGCTTGAATTGCTGGAGCAGGAAAACCTTTCTCCGGCTTTATTGAGGAGGGTTCTGCAGCGTTTTCTTGAGAGCCATGAAGGGCTTTCCAACAGTGCTCACTTAGCCATTCACGCCGATTTATTGCTGAAAAGGCCGGCGCTGATCAGTCCATTGTCTGGCTGGAAAAGCTATCCGGTGAACATCGAAGCACGTTTGAAAAACGCAATGTTCCACGTGGAACTAAAAGTCGATGTGTCTTATTCCTCAACCTGCCCGTGTTCCGCGGCCCTTTCTCGACAGCTAATTCAGCAGCACTTCGTCGACGATTTCGCCAACAAGGCACTGCAACACGCCGACGTTTTAGCGTGGCTCGGCTCCACGAACGGCATCGTCGCCACACCTCACAGCCAACGCAGCAGCGCAAAGTTGCGCGTACGGTTGGCTGATTTTTTGGACGATCTGCCTCTGATCGCCGTCATCAACGACGCCGAAGCCGCACTCGGCACCGCCGTTCAAACAGCGGTAAAACGCGCCGACGAACAAGCCTTCGCCCTGGCCAATGGTCAGAACCTGATGTTCTGCGAGGACGCCGCACGCCGTTTGAATCTGGCCCTGAAACGCTCCACAGGCATCAATGCCTTCCACATTCGTGTCACCCACGCCGAAAGCCTGCACGCCCATGACGCCGTAGCCGAAAGCCGTTTCAACTGGGAGGTCGCATGATTGGTTGCCAGGCCTTGCGCTGGGGCGCACCGGGGCAGCCACTCACGCCAGCGCTGGACTTCGAACTGTCGAAGGGCAGCCTGACCGCCATCATCGGCGCGAACGGTTCCGGGAAAAGCAGCCTGTTGAAGGTCATCGCCGGCTTGCAAAAACCGTTGGCCGGAAAGGTGCGACTGAGTGTTCCAATCAAGGGCGGTGTGTCGTTCCTGCCCCAGCAACAACACCTGGACAGGCAATTTCCGATCAGCCTTCAGGCATTGGTCGCCGCCGGTTTCTGGGGCAACAAAAAGTCGCCGGAGATCCGCAGCCAACGACTGAAAACCGTCCTCGAAAATTGGTGCCTGAACGGTCTGGAAGATCGACCCTTGATGGCCCTCTCCGGCGGCGAATTGCAACGCGCCCTGCTCGCCCGATTGAGCCTGACCGACGCACCCGTACTGTTGCTCGATGAACCCCACGCGGCCCTCGATGAACTCGGCCAGGTATTGCTCTGGAAGCACATACACGATTGGCACCTCGAAGGCCGGACACTGGTGATCGTATGCCATGACCTGGCCGCCGTCCGCGAGCACATCCCATGCACGTTGCTGATCAAAAGCAGCGGTTGTGCATTCGGCCCGAGCACCGAACTGATCCGCCAACTACCACAGGCACAGGTGGCCTGATGATCGCTACCGCGCATCTCTGGCAACCGTTCCACGAGTTCGTGTTCATGCGTCGGGCGCTGCTCGGCGGCTTGCTCCTGGCGTGCAGTACGGCGCCCCTTGGGGTGTTTCTGATCCTCAGGCGCATGAGCCTGATCGGCGATGCCGTCGCCCACGGCATCCTTCCCGGTGCGGCGCTGGGTTTCTGGTTTGCCGGGTTGAGCCTCCCGGCGTTGACCATAGGCGGTCTCGGCGCCGGCCTGAGCATGGCTGGCCTCGCGGCCTGGATTACGCGACGCACCGGCCTGCGAGAGGACGCCAGCCTCGCGGCGATTTACCCGATATCCCTGGCCGGTGGCGTGCTGATTCTCGGCATCGCCGGCAAACGCCTGGACCTGTTGCACCTGCTGTTTGGCTCGGCTTTGGCTGTCGACGGTCCGACCTTGACCGGCATGCTTTGGGTCTCGGGCCTGAGCCTGATTGCCATGACACTGATCTACAAACCACTGCTGCTCGACACCCTCGACCCGCTTTTTCTGCAAACCGTCAGCCGACTCGGCCCATTGGCCCACGGCGTGTTCCTGACGCTGGTGGTGTTGAATCTGGTCATCGGCTTCCAGGCGATCGGTGCGTTGATGGTAGTCGGCCTGATGATGTTGCCTGCCGCCGCGGCACGCTTCTGGAGCCGCCGCCTGCCGGTGCTGATCGTCGTCGCCGCGTTGCTCGGCAGCCTCTCGGTGTGGATGGGTTTATTGATCTCGTTCTATTACTCACTGCCCAGTGGCCCGGCAATCGTGCTGGTGGCCGGCGGCGGGTATCTGTTGTCCGTGGTGTTCGGGCCGGTGCACGGCTTGCTGCGCCGCCCACCTTTGCTCACATCCCAATGAGGTGTTACCCGATGCGCGCTTTACTCGTGTTGTTCAGCTTGATGGTGTCGATGTCGCTGTCTGCCGCCGAAAAACTTCAGGTGGTCACCAGCTTCAGCATCCTTGCCGACATGACCCGACAGATCGGCAAGGATCATATCCAGATCACCAACATGGTCGGCCCGGACGCGGATGCCCATACCTACGAGCCGACACCGGACGACGCTAAAGCACTGCTCAAAGCCAGACTCATCATCAAGAACGGCCTGGGTTTCGAGCCCTGGCTGGATCGCCTGGTGACGAGCACAGAGACCCGGGCGCCGGTCATCAGCGCGAGCCGCGGCGTTATACCGCGTAGCCTGGATGAAGACGGCGAAACCGTTCCCGACCCGCATGCCTGGCATAACCTGGCGAACACCGAACTGTACATCGCCAACATCACCAGGGCGCTGATCGCCGCCGACCCGGCGAACACCGCCGACTATGAGCGCAACAGCCAGATGTACCTGAAACAGGTCTACGCCCTGCTCGCCGAAGCCAAGGCCAAACTCGGCTCACTGCCACCAGGCAACCGCAAGATCGTGACGTCCCATGACGCCTTCGGTTATCTCGGCCAAGCTTACGGTATCGAGTTCATGGCGCCTCAAGGTCTGTCTACCGAGCGCGAACCTTCAGCCGCCGAAGTGGCCGCACTGATTACCCAGATTCGTCAGGCCAAGGTCAAGGCGGTGTTCATGGAAAATATCAAGGACGCCCGCCTGCTCAAGCAAATCGCAGATGAAAGCGGCGCGCAGATCGGCGGTACGCTGTACTCCGATGCCCTCGCGGCGAGCGGTCCGGCCAGCACCTTTACCGGGATGTTCGAGTACAACCTCAACACCCTGTACAACGCGTTGAGCCAGCCATGATCCGCAGGAACCCTTCCGGAGATTTACCGCTGATTGCCTGGCACGACAAACGTCTTAATGACAACCGCCAGGGTTTTCCCCTACGGTTTATGCGATAACGCTCGTTAGAAGCACCTGAGTACGCCGACCATGATCCAGATCACCCTGCCCGACGGTTCATTGCGTGAGTACGACCAGCCGCTGTCCGTGCACGAGGTTGCCGCCAGCATCGGCCCCGAACTGGCCAGCGCGGCTGTGGCGGGCCGGGTCAATGGGGTCCTGGTGGACTGCGAATACATGATCGAGGCAAATGCCCGGGTCAGCATTGTCACCCCCCGGGAGCCGGACGGCCTGGAGATCTTGCGCCGCTCCTGTGCCTTGATGCTGGCAATGGCGGTCAAGCAACTCCACCCGCATGCGCAAATGCGTGTGGGCAAGGAATTGGGCGACGGTTTCTTTTACGAGTTTGCCGTCGAGCCACCGCTGACCGTGGCAGACCTGCCCCTCATCGAAGCGCGCATGCAATCACTGGCAGCGACCAATCACTCGATCCGTCGTCGGCCGGTGCGCGAAGCAGTGTCGCTGTACCGTCTGGGGGACACCGAGTACCAGAGCCATGGACCGCACGTCCCCACCACCAAAGTCTTGCAGGCGTTTACCCTCGACCACATCAACGGCACGTTACAACAACGGATCTACGGCACTTGCTGGTCCAGCCATCAGGAACTGCAACAGTGGAGCGTTCCACCCCACGTGGTCGTCGTGAGCATGGATGATCGCCAGGCGACTTATGCACAAGCGGTGACCGAATCCTTGCGCCAACGGGGCGTACGCGCCAGGGCCGACCTGCGTAACGAAAAAGTTCACTACAAGATTCGCCAGCACAGCCAGACCGTGCCGTACCTGGTGGTGGTGGGCGAGAAAGAACAAGCTGGGGGATTTGTCAGTGTGCGCAGCCGCACGGGGGAAGATTTTGGCCGGATGCCTGTCGAGGCGGCGTGTGAATGGTTGAGTCGGCCGGGGATTTAGGGCGGCTTGCGGACGCCCTCGCGAGCCGGCTCGCTCCCACAGAGAAAGCACAATCAATGTGGGAGCGAGCCTGCTCCGGGCGGCGATCCGACGAAGCTTTTAAGCTCTTGGCTTCACAGTACCGCAATCCTGCCCCAGCCAGACGGCGCGGGATTCGAGGCTGCCCTTCTGCTGAATGCCGGTGGCGTTGAACGTCCCGTTGACCTTGGTGGTGAACTCGCGATCACTGAGGAATGTCGCCACGCCCGCACCCTGGGCTCTCGGGCAGCTGAAACGGAATTTCCACTGATTGCCGGAGCGGTCGGTGATTTCCTGCTTGCAGCCCGACTGCGGATCGGTCAGAGGAATGTTGTCGGTCTTGACTTGCTCCGGGGTCAGGCACGCCCGGACCCCTTTACCGCCCATAGTGATGCCCTGTTTTTCCAGCTGTGCACGCTGCTCAGGGGTCATCTGGCTCTGGAGCTGACCAAGGATCAATTGCAGGTCCGGCATATTCTGTTCATCGACCTTCATGTTGCTCGTAGTCAGCTCCCACAATCCTGGTTGCAGCATTTGCGCGTGAGCCGCAACAGGAAGTGCCAAACCCAGTGCCATGGCCAAACCCAGCAGACGAACGTTCATCGAGTAACTCCTGATCAGTAGTGGCCGTTAGACGTCAGCCGCGCGCTTCGGTTCATGGGCCAATTAATTAGCGACATTCTGTACGGAACATGGTCTGTTAAGCATTGAATCTTCAGGAGCAAGGCAGCCCCCATGGATTATTTCGGACCGCATATTTTCGGTTATACCATCGCCCTGTTGCACTCGCTGGGCATGATCGCGGCCATACACGCCGTGTTGACCGTCCGTACCGCCCAAGGCTCGATCGCCTGGGCGCTGTCGCTGTTTTTCATCCCTTACTTCACGCTGATCCCGTACCTGATGTTCGGCCGCAGCACCTTCGATGGCTACATCAAGGCCCGGCGGCAGGCCAACGAAGAAATGCGCAAGGCTGTTTCCGAACTCAACTGGCGACCCTGGGTAGAAGAGGCGCTCACCGCCCGCGCTTCTTCTGCATACGCCTCACTCAGAGCGATGCCCAAGCTCGGACAGATGCCCTGCCTGGCCAACAACCAAATGCGTCTGTTGATCAACGGTCAGAACACGTTCGAGGCCATTTTCGATGCCATCAGCCAGGCGAAAGAAGCCGTGCTGATCCAGTTTTTCATCGTTCACGACGATCGCCTCGGCCAGCGCCTGCAAAACCTGCTGTTGAAGAAAGCCGCCGAAGGCGTGGCGATTTACCTGTTATATGACCGAATCGGTAGCCATTCCCTGCCCCACGGCTATGTGCAGGCCTTGCGTGATGGCGGGGTCGAGGTCAAAGCCTTCGCCACCCGCAGTGGCTGGCTCAATCGCTTTCAGGTGAACTTCCGCAACCACCGCAAGATCGTGGTGGTGGACGGCATTCTCGGCTTCGTCGGCGGGCACAACGTCGGTGACGAATACATGGGCGAGAAACCGCCCCTGGCGCCCTGGCGCGATACCCACGTACAAGTGCGCGGGCCGGTGGTGGCGTGCATGCAGGAGTCTTTCGCCGAAGACTGGTTCTGGGTGGCTCGTGTACTGCCGCCGCTGATCCTGCCCGAGGTTTATCCGGAAGACGGCGTACTGTGCCAGTTGCTCGCCAGTGGGCCGGCAGACGCCTGTGAAACCTGTTCTCTGTTCTTTGTCGAAGCGATCCATGCGGCGACGGAAAGGGTCTGGATCACCAGC
Source organism: Pseudomonas sp. P5_A2_2 (assembly GCF_054177685.1). Taxonomy (NCBI): domain Bacteria; kingdom Pseudomonadati; phylum Pseudomonadota; class Gammaproteobacteria; order Pseudomonadales; family Pseudomonadaceae; genus Pseudomonas; species Pseudomonas sp. P5_A2_2. The sequence continues at coordinate 45,327 of NZ_JBGCUL010000003.1, read as the reverse complement.
CCGTATTTCATCCCCGATGAAGCCGTGTTCGCAGCATTGCGCCTGGCGGTACTGCGCGGCGTGGATGTGCGCCTGCTGTTGCCATCCCGGCCCGATCATCGAATCGTCTACGCCGCCTCAAGCCTCTACGCCTTCGAAGCGGTGCGCGCCGGTGTGCGGGTATTCCGTTACCAACCCGGGTTCCTGCATCAGAAAGTGGTATTGATCGACAGCGAAATCAGCGCCATCGGCAGTGCCAACATGGACAACCGTTCGTTCCGGCTGAATTTCGAAGTGATGTTGCTGACCGTCGACCGCGCGTTCGCCGCCGAGGTGGAAGAGATGCTCAACGATGACTTTGCCAACGCCCACGAAATCGCCAAGGAAGAAGGCCGGGAGACCCGCCGCGTCCAACAGGTCGGCATGCGGGTCGCCCGGCTTATTTCGCCGATTCTCTAGAGGTAGATATCGTCACGGGTCCATGGCAGTTCATGACTGCCATCGGCGTGGGCCTTCACTGCGAGAATCTGGTGCAGGTTGATCCAGCCCCGGGCGAACGCGTAAGCGCAACCGGCCAGATAAAGCCGCCAGATACGCAGGACCTGTTCCGGTACGAGTCTGGAGGCCGCTTCGAGGTTGTCTTCCAGGCGTTCGCTCCAGTGATCGAGCGTGYGTGCGTAGTGCAGGCGCAAGCTTTCGACGTCGACGATTTCCAGTCCGGCCTCACTGATCTCGGCAGAAATCATCGACAGATGCGGCAGCTCGCCGTTGGGGAACACATATTTCCCGATGAAATCACCGGCACCGCGTCCCACCGGACGGCCATCGGTGTATTTGGCGGTGATCCCGTGGTTCATCACCAGGCCGCCCTCTTTCACCGCGCCGAACAAGGTATTGCAGTACTCGGCCAGATTGGCATGACCAACGTGTTCGAACATACCGACGCTAACCACTTTGTCGAAACGGCCATCCTGCGGCAGATCGCGATAGTCGAGCAGTTGCAGTTCGACCAGGTCCTCCAGGCCCTCCGCTTTTACGCGCTCCCGGGCCAGGGCCAACTGCTCCTTGCTGAGGGTGATACCGAACACTCTCGCGCCAAATTCCCGCGCCGCAAAACGCGCCAATCCGCCCCACCCGCAACCCACATCCAGCAGATATTCGCCGGGCTGCAGGCGCAGCTTGCGGCACAAATGACGGAACTTGGCTTGCTGGGCTTGTTCCAGGGATTCGCTGCCGGTCTCGAAATAGGCGCAGGAATACGCCATGTCGCTGTCGAGCCACAGCTGATAGAACGCGTTGGAAAGGTCGTAGTGGTAGGAGATCGCCTTGGCGTCCGTCTCTTTGTCGTGGACGCTACGCACAGGCAGATTGTCGTAGTTTTCATCCAGCAACGCCTGGCTCCACTCATCGCAGACGCGGATCACATCGCTGATGGAGCCTTCGAGTTCCAGTTTGCCTTCGACAAATGCAGCGCCAAGGGTGTCCAGGCTGGGATGGGTAAACTGGGTGACCATCTGCGGATCCTTGACCACAATCGTGACACTGGGCGTCGGCCCCAGATTGAGTTCATGGCCATCCCAGAGTCTCAGGCGAAGCGGTAACTGCAGATTCTGTAAGGCCGGTGGAAGATGCGCGAGCATGGAGAATCTCCCTTGTTTCAGACGTCTAAACAGAGGGTAGACCATCTTTGAAAAATAGCTGGCTATCGAATTAATAGCCGTTTTCAATGATTCGCGACGCCTACAGCTGCCGCCGCGAACGCACAAAAATGATGTGCCCTCATCTTCAATGACTACGAACCGGGCGCACAGTTCTAAAAAGTTGAAGCCCCGTGATTACCCGGTTTAGAGCGTTCGCCTTCAGGTTTCGTCCTTGAGCTTGAGCAACGGCTCCTGGAACCGCAGCAAACGACCGGCATTGCCCAACACCAGCAAGGTGCTGAGGTTATGCAGCAACGCCGCAATCATCGCCCCTGCAGCGCCAAGCCAGCCGAAAGCGGCGAAGGCTACGATCGCCAGGGTCCAGCCCAATCCGATGATCACATTGACCTGCAACGTCTGGCGGCATTGACGACTCAGGCGCACGCAGGTGCCGAGGCGGCGCAGGTCACTGCCGATCAGCACGATGTCCGCCGATGCCAGGGCAATGTCCGCACCGCCCGCGCCCATGGCCACACCGACTACTCCAGCCTTGAGGGCCAGGGAGTCGTTGATGCCATCGCCGACCACCATCGGCCGGAAGCCGCTGTCGATTTCCTTGAGCACGCGGTTGAGTTTGTCTTCGGGCAAGGCTTGTGCTTCGACGTCACTGATCCCGACATCCCGGGCCAACGTCTGCGCGACGCTGTGCCGGTCACCGGTGAGCAACAACTGGCGGCCCAAACCCAGATCACGCAACTCACCCAAGGCAAACTGCGCCTCGGGTTTGACGCTGTCGGCCAGCAACAGCCAGGCAAGAAACTCCCCGTTGAGCGCCAGCCCGGCAATCGGGCCGTCGTGATCGGGAATCTCCGTTGTGCTGATGCCCAGTTGCGCGAACAACTCCGGCCGGCCAAGCGCCGCCTCACCCTGCCCGGTCATCGCCACCACACCGAGGCCCTGGCGTTCACGAATGTCGGAAAGCAGCAGGAAATGCTCCTGGGTCACCAACCCCGCGAGCGCACGGCTGACCGGGTGACTGCTGGCCGAGCCGAGGCTGGCGGCGAGCTTCATGACATGGCTGCGATCCTCAAGCGGACTGTCGATGGATTGCAGGCGCAAGGTGCCGAATGTCAGCGTCCCGGTTTTGTCGACTACCAGCGAGGTCAGGTCCGCCAACTCTTCAAGGAACGCAGAACTGCGGATCAGAATCCCGTGGCGTGCTGCTACCGCCACCCCGGCAATAGCCGTCGCCGGTGCCGACAACACCAGCGCACAAGGACAGGCCGCCACCAACACCGCGAGCATCGCTTGAGCGTTGTTGGTGATGAACCAGGTCACCGCCGCCAACAGCAACACCAGCACCATATAGCTGCCCGCGTAACGCTCCAGCAAACGAGTGATCGGCGGTTTCGAGCGCTCGGCGTTTTGCATCAGGGCGATGACTTTGCCGAGGGTCGATTCCTGGCCGGTACGGGTCACTTCGATTCGCAGCAGACCGTCGAGGTTAATTGCGCCACCGAACACCGACATGCCGACGCCCGCCTCTATCGGCACCGATTCGCCGGTAATGGAGGCAGTATCGAGACTGGCCTGACCGGACAATACCCGGCCATCCGCCGGCACCCGGTCCCCGGCGCGCACCTCGACCAGATCGCCCGCCTTGAGCGTGCCGTTGTCGACTTCGATGATGGAGCCGTCCACCTGCACCTTGCGTGCGTGGCTGCGGGTCAGTTTGCCGAGGGCGTGAATCGCTTCCTGGGAGCCGATCACGCTGCGCTCTTCCAGCACATGGCCGAAGATCATGATGATCGGCAACAGCGCCGCCGTCAGCAGATCTCCGGTGGCCCAGGCACCCAGCATGGCCAGGGCAATCAATTGATCGGTGATGCCGTGCAGGCTCGGATAGCGCAGGCTGTACCAGGCCGAACGCATGACCGGTATGGCGACCAGCAGCGAGGCAAAACCCAGCAGCAGCTGACTGACGCCGGTTTGCTCTGACGACAACCAGCGCCAGATCAGTCCCAAGGCCAGCAAGCCCAATGCGAGCATGGCCAGGGTCAGTTGGCGCGCGGCGCTACGTTGTTCTGTCGAAGACAACATGCTCGACGCGGTGGCGGTTTGCGCAGTCATTGTGCTGCTCCCTGAATGATCAGGCGGGAATCGTCTTTAGGGTCGACCGTCGTGACAGAACCGGCCTGGCCGAGGATCTTCGGCATTCGTTCACGGTAAATGCGCAACAGCATTTGCGGATCGGTGCCCTGTTGCTGCGCCTTGGCCAGGCTCAACACCGTGGCCGTGTCGGTGGATGCTTTGGCCAGTCGTTCACTCGCCTGGGCATGGGCAACTTGTAGTGTTCTGTCGGCTTGCTCGTTGGCAGTTTGCGTCAGCTTTTCGGCTTCGGTACGCGCATTGGCCACGGCTTTGTCGGCCTGCTGACTGGCTGTCAGGACCGCATTGAAGGCATTGACCGCCGGGCTTGGCAGACTCGATTGCACATCGACTCGCGCCACCTCGATCCCCAGTCCCTGCCCCGTCGCTGTGAGTTCGGCAAGACGCTGGTTGACGCCCTGCACCAGATCGCCACGCAAGCGTTCGCGTCTTTCAGCCGCCTGACTGTCAGCGCCGATCAGCTCTGGCCGGGCTACCAGAATCGTGTCCAGATCGCGTGCGGCGGTGAGTGCCACAGCGCTGCGGGTGACCAACCGATCCAATGCCGGCAACACATGTTCACCCTGAAGCACGAATGCATAGGGCTCGGTGACTTTGTAGAAAACCCGCACATCGAGTTGCACCACTCCGGCATCACCCGTTAACAGATAGCCTGAGCCTGCAAGGGCATCGCTGATGGGCGTGGCAAAACTGGCCACGCGATCTGCCTGCATCGCGGCACCACTGCGCAACAGACTGTCCACTCGCCGCTCGATCACCCGGTCCGCCGCCGGCAACAAAATCACCTGCTCGAAGGGTTGCGGCCAGGCCAATAACAACCCGGCATTCTGAATGCGATCCAGCGCCCCGAAATGCAAAACCACGGCGCGATTTTGTGGATCGATCTGCCGCACATTGGAAAACGCCCACGCCAATGCCGCCAATACCGTCACCGCGTACAGGGCGAGAAACGCCAAGCGCCCGGCCTGAATCCAGGGGCTGCTCAACTCATTTGTTCCACGTGGAACCAAACTCATGGCTGCGATCCGGACTTGTTGTCGAGGCTCGGCGGACCGTCAACCAACACCCGGAACGGTGCGGCATCGGTGCGCAGAATCAGCTTGGTTCCCGGCGTTACCACCGTGCCCAAGGTATCGAGCGAGCGCAGCAGGTTGTAGAGCTGCGGCGATCCCGCATAGGCACGACCATAAATCTGCGCCGCTTCGACGCGCGATTGCGCTTCGATATCTGCCGCTTTCACTGTGGCATCGGCCTGCACTATCCGCGCATCACGTTCGGCGGCGGAACGAATTTGCGCGGCTTCACGCTTGCCGATCGCCGTGCGCTCAGTAGCGATGGTTTCACGCTCGGCACGCATCCGGTCGACCGTCGCGGTGAGCGTCACCGAAGGCAGCGTCAATCGTTCGATACCGACCTGCAATACGCGCACGCCATAAGTGGTGAGCAACTGCTGATCGATTTGCTTGCGCAGTTGTGCTTCGAAATCGGCGATGCGCACCTGGCTGGCATCGGTGTTCACCAGATTCGCCAGATCAAAACTGCTGGCGGTGGTTTCCAGTGCGGAGCCGACAAAAGTGCGAATCTGCCGTGCAGCTTCATCGGGCTGGTTCTGCACCGCGCGCATGAAACGTTGCACGTTGTCCGGATCACCCTGCACCTGCCACGCCACGTAGGCCTGAACGATGATGCGCAAACCATCCCGCGTGCCCACATCCTGCAAACCGCTGGACGTGGTGCGCAGCCGCAGATCCACCGGGATCGCCGCCTCGAATGGTGCCGGCCAGCGCCAACCCAGTCCAGGCTCCAGCAAGACTCGCGATGGATTGCCGAAGCGCGTGATCACAGTGGCTTCACCTGAGCGCACCTGCACCAGACTTGCAGCGGCGACCGCAAACGCCACCAGCAATGCCGCCCAACCCATCCGCCGCCATGGGAAAGGACCGGCCTCCTGCGGATCGCCGTGATGATGGTGATGGCCGTGGTGGTGATGCCCGCCATGGCCGTGATCGTGGCCGGCGTGGTCATCGTGATCGTGGGTCTGGGACTGGCTCAATTGGCAGCTCCTGGCTGAGCGGTTTTACGCGACGGCGCAGGGTCAACCGGCAGCGCGAAAGTACGGAGGTCGATGGTTGGCGCATTGCTGCTGCCGCCCAGACGATGATCGAGCACCAGCAATTTGGCATTGGCCAAACCCTGGGACAACTGACTGAAATACTGCTCCAGCACGAAGGCTTGGCCAGCGCTGGCATAGGCTTTTTGCTCGGCGTTGAATTTCAGGTCCGCGGCCTCGGCGCCAGCATTGATCTCACGGGCGCTGGCCGTCGCCTGATCGCGGGCGATGCTGGCCTGCAACTGCGCCTGATTGGTGGCCTCGGCAGCGGCGCCGCGTTCACGGGCGATCAAGGCTTGCGCGCCAATCTGCGCCGCTTGCACGCCGTGATAGGCATTGGCTGCACCGGCCGGAGGGTGAATCGCCTCGACCACGGTGGCGAGAATTTCCACGCCGCTGTCGAGTTTTTGCAGGTCCGCCTGAACCGCGCGGCCGATTTCTTCGGCCAGCCCTACCCTGTCCTCGCCAAGCAAACCGTCGAGGGTGCGCGAGGCGAAATCGTGAACCAGGAKTCGGCTGGCGGTGCTGCGAATCAACATCGGCACATCGGCACTGTTATAGGTTGCGGCCAACGCCGCCTCATCACTCAGACCGATGCGATAGACGAAGCGCACGTCCATGTTGACGATCTGAAAGCTCTGCTTGTCGGCTCGGCTGCTGGCGATCACCTGAGATTTGTCGTTCACATGGCTGGCGTCCCACAAGCGATTGGCAATCGCCGGGGCCGGGCCTTCGGCGGGGTCGGCCTGAGCGGGGGCCGAGGTTTCGCCAACACTGGTGGCCAACTCGTGAACGACCCCATTCTCGACGCTCAACACGCGGCCCAATGGCCAAGGCAAACCCATGTGCAAACCTGGGCCAAACACCTCCACCGGTTTGCCGAATCGTTCGTAAATGCCACGCCCTTGCAGGGCAATTTCGTGAATGCCGGTCAGCGACCAGCCAACCAGCGAAACCACCGCCAGTACCGGCAGGAACGCCCGACGCATGTAAGAGAAGGCCCAGATCTGCCGCAGATCGATGCCGAAGCGGTTATGCAATTCGTGCTGCAACGCCAGCAAAGGCTGTGGCGGCCAGCGCAGCATGTCGACGACAAAACTGCGTGCCAACAACTCCGGTTCAAGACGATCGCGGCGTGGGCTGAACAATGACAACAGCGCACGCAGCAACAATTCTGCCGCCACCAGCCCCGGCAGCAGACCGATCAACACTGCCAGACGTACAGGCCATACCGAGGTTTCATCGGCAAACAACAGACAAAAAGCACCGAGCACCAGGCTGATGATCGCCACACGGATCAATTGCGCCAACGTAGCGGCTTCAGGCCATTGCGCGGTATTTTCCTGCGCCAGATGGCGCTCCATCACCAACAGGCCGAACGCCAACAGCAAGAAGCACGCTGCCCCGACAGGGGCCGACAGGCCCAACGCTGCCGGGGGCAATGTGAGGTTCCAGGCCTGTTCGACACCCAATACCGCCAACAATGCCCAGCCGCCAAGCCACAACGTCGGCGCGCCGATTTGCCCGAGCAAGTGCTGCGATTTCCGGCTGATCCGGTCCAGCAAACGTTCATACCACCCCGAAGGCGCGACAGACTCGTCGACAACAACCACCGGCACTACGGGATTCATGGCGCGGGCACGCCACTGGGTTACCCACCAGGCCGATTGCAAACCGGCCATCAACACCACAGACGCCGCGCTCAGGTTCAGCAGCAACGCCGGCCACAGTGTTTGCGAGGAAAACAGCCCGGCAAAAAGCGCCAGCAGCACACCCACCGTCGCGAATACGCCCGCACCGATGGCGAACTGGCGCAAACGCCGCCCTTGAATGAACGCCTGCTGAAAGCGCGGCAACCCGGCTAACGGAGCTTCATCAACATCGAGATCGACTTGCATACCACCCCAGAGTGTCTTCGCTTACAGGACAATTCGTTACAATATAACGGAAATGGTGAAATTTCCGTACTCACGCGCGCTATCTAAAGATTCCCAACCTGTCGCTTACCTGAAGCCTTGACCGAAATGCGGCAGAACGCACATATTACGTTCGTAATTTTATCCGGGAACTACTTTTACCCATCCTTCCCCTTTCGATCCAGGAGTACATCCATGAGCACTTATGACGTCGTGATACTCGGCGGTGGCCCCGGCGGTTACAACGCGGCGATCCGCGCCGGACAACTGGGTCTGAAAGCCGCCTGCGTGGAAGGACGCGCCACACTCGGCGGCACCTGCCTGAACGTCGGCTGCATGCCGTCCAAGGCGCTGCTGCATGCCTCCGAACTGTACGACGCGGCCATGGGTGCGGAATTCGCCAACCTGGGGATCGACGTCAAACCCAGCCTCAATCTCGCCCAGATGATGAAGCAAAAGGATGAAAGCGTTACCGGGCTGACCAAGGGCATCGAGTTTCTTTTCCGCAAGAACAAAGTCGACTGGATCAAAGGCTGGGGCCACATCGACGGGCCGGGCAAAGTCACGGTGACCGATAGCGCCGGCGGCAAGACTGAGTTGCACGCCAAGGACATCATCATCGCCACCGGCTCCGAGCCCACGCCCCTGCCCGGCGTGGACATCGATAACAAACGCATACTCGACTCCACCGGCGCCCTGGCGCTGACCGAAGTGCCCAAGCATCTGGTGGTGATCGGCGCCGGCGTGATCGGCCTGGAGCTGGGCTCGGTCTGGCGACGCCTTGGGGCACAGGTGACGGTGGTCGAGTTCCTCGACCGGATCTGCCCCGGCGTGGACATCGAAGCCGGCAAAACCCTGCAGCGTTCCCTGAGCAAGCAAGGCTTGAGTTTCAAGTTGAGTTCAAAAGTGACCAGCGCCACCACCTCCGCCTCCGGTGTGCAACTCAGCATCGAGCCTGCCGCAGGCGGTGCTGCAGAGTTGCTGGAAGCCGATTACGTGCTGGTGGCCATAGGGCGCCGACCTTATACACAGGGCCTGGGGCTGGAGAACGTCGGCCTCGCGACGGACAAACGCGGCATGCTCGCCAACAAGGGTCATCGCACCGAAGCCGCCGGGGTCTGGGTGATTGGAGACGTGACCTCGGGCCCCATGCTCGCCCACAAGGCCGAGGACGAAGCCATGGCTTGCGTCGAGCAAATCGTCGGCAAGGCTGGCGAGGTCAACTACGACCTGATCCCCAGCGTGGTCTACACAAGACCGGAGCTGGCCAGTGTCGGCAAGACCGAAGAGCAGCTCAAGGCTGAAGGTCGGGCGTACAAGGTCGGCAAGTTTCCCTTCACCGCCAACAGCCGGGCGAAGATCAACCATGAAACCGAAGGCTTCGCCAAAGTGCTGGCCGATGAGCGCACGGACGAAGTTCTCGGCGTGCATCTGGTCGGCCCGAGCGTCAGTGAAATGATTGGCGAGTATTGCGTGGCCATGGAGTTCAGCGCCTCGGCCGAAGACATCGCCCTGACCTGCCACCCTCACCCGACCCGCTCCGAGGCCTTGCGCCAGGCGGCGATGAATGTGGAGGGGATGGCGACGCAGATGTAAGGCCCACAGGGCTTGGGTGCCTGGTCTAATGCCATCGCGAGCAAGCTCGCTCCCACATTGGATTTGTGGTGTTCACACAATCACTGTGGGAGCGAGCTTGCTCGCGATGCAAACGACTCGGTCTACAGCGGCAGATGCTCCAAAGGCAACGCCCCCGGCGCCTTCACCGTATGAATCGCAAAATTGCTGCGGATATCGCTCACCCCCGGCAGCTTCAGCAAACGCCCGGTGAGAAACCGGTCATAGGCACGCAAGTCCGGCACCACCACCTGCAGCAGAAAATCCGACTCCCCTGACACCAGAAACGCCGAAATCACCTCGGGCAATGCCGTCACCGCCAGGCGAAAGCTTTCGGCTTGTTCGTCGTTATGACGCTCGACCTTGACCCCGACAAACACCGTCAGCCCTAACCCCACCTCATCGCGATCCAGATTGGCCTGGTAGCCGCGAATCACCCCCGCGTCTTCAAGCATCCGCACCCGGCGCAAGCAGGGTGACGCCGACAGGCCGATCTCGTCTGCCAGTTGCACATTGCTCAGGCGGCCGTCCCGTTGCAGTGCGGCGAGAATCTTGCGGTCGTAGGCATCGAGTTTCATGGTTTGGCAGATCCTGATGGTTCAAGCTTGATTAAGTGGCAGGTTATGCCAATACACGTCCTGATAGAAGCTGACAACGCAAGCACCTGCCCCGCCCTCCAGCCCTAGACTGGTACGACCGAATCGACAACGAATGGGGGTACAACATGCAAGGGCTCTGGCTGTTTTTCATGGCGCTGGCGGTGGTCTACCTGTTGCCGGGGCCCGACATGATCCTGCTATTGCAGACCGGTGCCCGCCAGGGCAAAGGCGCCGCGCTGGCCACGGCCGTGGGGTTGGGCATCGCCCGGGGTTGTCATGTGGCATTGGCGGCGCTGGGGCTGGCGGCACTGTTCAAGGCGGCGCCCTGGACCTTCGATGTGGTGCGCCTGGCAGGCGCCGCGTACTTGCTGTGGATCGGCATTCAGTGCCTGCGAACCACGATGCTGCCGAGCTTGACCAGCACTGACACAGCCGGCGAAAAACCACGCTTGGGCGCAGCCATCCGACGCGGACTGCTGACCAACCTGCTCAACCCCAAGGCACTGTTGTTCTGCTCGGTGCTGCTACCGCAATTCATCAACCCACAGGCCGGGCCGGTGCTCGGGCAATTTGCGACGTTGGGCGTGGTGCTGGTCGGCGTCGGTTTGCTGTTCGACAGCGCCTACGCCCTGGTCGGTGCGGCACTCGGCCGGTGGCTGCAACGCAGCCCCTCTGCCCAACGCTTGCAGCAATGGTTGTTCGGCAGCCTGTTGATCGGTTTCGCCGTGCGGCTGACCTTTGTGCAACAGGCTTGAACCTCACTGCGCCTTGCGCCGACGATTGATCAGGAACAATGCCGCCGCCGTGACCACAATCACACCGCCATACTGAAGCGGCTTCTTGTACGGCCGCAGCGCTGAACGCGCGGCATCGGTAACCTGGGTCACGTAGCGCTTGTCGGCGTTCTGGAAGTCGGGATAGGGGCACTGATGACCGAAATGGAACGCCCAATCCACGTACGGCCCCTCTTTGACATAGCGCTGGTAGAAAGCGTGTTCCTCTTCAGGGCTGCTGTTCCAGCCTGCTGCCGCGCACAGCACTGCCGCAAAGGCCTGGCTGGAGTGAGGCAAATTGTCAGCCGCACGACTGGCCAATGCCGTGGCTATAAAACGATAGTGATAACGCTCATCGGGCTGAGCAACGCTGGCCTGCTGGCGCTTCACTTCGTCCTCGGTCGTTAACGGCCCGACCTTGAGCTCAGTGCTTTCCAGGCTGTAGTTGCCGCCGAATGTGGCGAAATCCGGGGCCATTTCATATCCCAGGATTTCCATTCCCCACGTGCGCGCGGCCCAGGCCGAGTTAAATAGCGCAGCAGCGCGAGTCGTGGGCCACCAGGCAGCATCCGCCTCCTTGCGTAATATTCCGTATGACTTGGCCTTGTTCTGTAGTTCAACGTTATCGAAGTACGCCGGCGCCTCCTCATAGTGCCCCTCACGCAACAAACGCCGCCCCAGCAGATTGCGCAGGCTCGCCGCCACCGGCAAGGGCACGTAGTTGTCGCGGTCCTGCTGGCTGAGCGGTGGGGGTGCCGGCACTTGTGTGTCGACGTAGTGCTTGAGTTCTTCGAGGGTCAACACTCGCTCGGCAACGGTGGCGGCATCGAACCAGTAAATGCTTTGGCTGCGATACAGTTGATCGAAGGCTTGCAGGTAATCCCCGCGTTGCAGGGCGAGGATCGCACTTTCACCCTCGACCCGGCATTTGGGCTGAAGCGTTTCGTAATCGTAGTCCGGGGTCCGTCGCTCACCCCAGGATTCATTCTTCGGGAAGGCCTGGGCCGCTTTGGCGTAGGCTGCGGCGGCCGCGATTTTATCGCCGTCGCGCACTGCCAGTTTTGCCCGCAGCCACCAGGCCAACCCGCCATCGCCGGCATGCTCGAGGAAAGCCTTGGCGCTGGCGTAATCGCCCTGTTGATAATTCATCGCCGCCAGACGATCGGCGTTTTCGAGACTGCCGCGGGTGCTGTTTTGCAGCAGCTTGATCATTTTTTGTTCGTTGGCAGGTTGGTCGCCGAACGACCAACCCAACCGGCTGATCAGCGACGCGGTCACCAACTGCTGCACGGGCTGTCCCTTGAGCAACTCGGCCACTTGATCATCCGGCAGCGTCATCAGGTCCGCCATCAACAGCTTCAGCGAGGTGTAGCCCACTGCAGAGCCGTGCAGATTCTGCGTGGCGTACAGCTCGATGGCGCGGTTCCAGTCGCCGGAGGTGCGTACCACCCGGGCTTCTTCACCGAGGCTGGCGACGCCCAGTTCCAGTGGATCGCTGAAGCCGTCGATACTCAGTTGCCGGGCTTGCTCGAAGGCCTTGGCGGATTGTGCGAGCAGATCCGGAGCCGCATTGGCTTCGGCGCTCATGGCGAACAACGCGCGCCCCAGCGAGTAAGCCGCCCAGGTGCTGCGCGAAGCCCGTTGCTCGGTGGGCAAGGCCAGCACTTTCTTGAAATACCCGGCGGCCAGGGCAGGATCACCCGCGGCAAATGCCACGGCGCCGGCCAGGTACAACCTGAGCTCAGGCGGCAGTTGCGCCCCTTCGGTTTCAACCTGACGAGCATCGGTCAGGCTGCGCAGGTGTTTCACCAACACCTGTTGCTCAGCGGAAAGTCCGGCCTGCTCGGCCTGATCCCGCAGCGCTACCGGGTCAGTTTCATCCGCGTAGCTGGCGCCAGCGGTGACATTCTTCAAGCCTTTGATGGCGTGGCCGAGGCGATTGATTTCAAAGCTGAAGTTGCCTTCTGGCAGTTCCGCCAGCGACTGGCCACGGTTATCCAGCAGGCGCATGGGGAAGTCCGGGCCGCAGGCCAGCGCCGAACCCAGTGGCAGGCTGAGGCTCAGGCAAAGCAAATGACGCGGCCAGTTACGGGTGAACATTCGAACCTCCTTGATCAATGTGTGCGCAGCGAGCCCAACCAATGGCACGCTGTCCGCCGGCCGTTATTCGGCCATCGCGCAGGCGGGTGAAGGTAAGCAGATCCGGGCTCTGTTGCAACGCGTAACCGGCCAGGGCATCGGCCCCCTCACAACCACTGACCGCCAGTGTCAGGCGTTCGGGCCAGACGCGGTCGAGATTGCCCTGGTTGCTGATACCGATGTCATAGAGGCCATTGTCGGCCGAGAGTTGCAGTTTCAGTTGACTGTCGAGGGCATCACCACGCGCCACCGCGCGCAAGGTTGTCAAACTCCAGGCCCGACGGTCGTTGGCCAATGGCAGGCGAAACCAGATCAGGCCCGCCAGATGTTTCGGTGGATCGGCACGCAACTCGGTGCCGAGGGTGCGCAACGCCTGCGGATCGGCGAGTAATTCCCGACGCTGGCCTGCACGCTCCAGCGTCACTTCGCTTTCCACCACAGGTGCGCCGTCCGCCGACGGCAGCAACGCCACGCCATAGGCCGGCAGCGCCAGATAGAAAGGTTTCGTCGTGACGCGGCTCCAGGCTTTCGCCCATTGCCGGGCCTGTTCGGCATCAAACAAACCACGACGCGGATCGCTCACCGCATGCACCTGCAACACGCTGCTGTCGACTGTGGATAACAACGCCGGCAGTTCACGACTGTCGAGCCAGGACGGCAACGCGGTGATGCTCAACGGCAGCGAAGTCGGCAACGCTTCGCGCAAATGCGCGAGAAACTCGCGATACGCCGGTAGCCGGGCATTGCTGGCATCGTGGTCGATTTCCACCCCGGTGAGGTTCAACCCCTGTCCCCGCCAATCGCTGATCACCCGGCGGATCTGTGCAGTGACTTCCTCCTGATCCAGCGCTTTGAGCTGTCCGTCCAGGCGAACCACCGCAATCACCGGTCGGCCATCACGCTTGAGCAACTGCGCATCCATTCGGGCTCGGCTCCAGCCGGCATGGGGGAAGGCCTGCAAGGCCAGCACTCGTAACGTCGAAAAGTCTGCACGACTGTCCCTGAGGGCGGCGTCGTGGGCCGGCGTCCACTGCCGCTGCCAGACGTAAAGCTGTTGATCCAGAGGCGGTGCATCCTGTCTTTCGCATCCGGTGGTCAGCGCCAGCGCCATCAGCAAGGCGATCGAGCGAGTGAAAAAAACCATTGAAACGCCTGTTCCTGAAATGCAGAAAGGGCCATTGCGGCCCTTGTTCGTTCTGCCCCTACCCTACTCAGCCATCGACCGGCGGGCAATGTTCACCAGCAATCATCCTTCAGATATCGAGCACCAACGGCTGCGCCCCCTGAGCCGGAATCGCACAGCAAATCAGCACCTGGCCGTCATCCGGCACCTCGGCTGGCGGCAGTGGGTAATGCACCTGACCGCTGATCAAGCGCGCCCTGCAGGTGCCGCAAGAGCCGCCGCGACAACTGAATTCCGGGCGCAGGCCACGGCTTTCCGCCAACTCCAGCAAGCTGCCGCCCTCCGGCTGCCAGCGCGCCTCCTTGGCCGAGCGCTGGAACACCACGGGCACCGACGTGGTGGCGGCTGGCGGTTGCTCGATGACCACGGCATCGGGGTCTGGACGCCGGCGCAAGGTGGATGGGCCGAAAGTTTCGGCGTGAATCCGCGAATCGCGAATGTCCAGTTCGCGCAAGCCGTCGTACAACGCCTGGGTAAAACTTCCGGGGCCACAGACGACAAAATCCAGCTGATCGTAGTCCTCGACTGTCAGCAGATCCTTGAGCAGCGCGACGTCGATCCGTCCACGGAGGTCGAAGTCCTCTCCTTGCATCGCCTCGGCTTCCGGTTGGCTGAGCAAACGCACCACCCGCACCGCGTCACCGGCGTCTTCGAGCAAGCGATCCAGCTCCCGGCGAAACGGCTGGTCAGCCAGTGTGCGCGAACTCTGGATAAACCATGTCGGGCGGATACGACGGGTGCGCAATCCCTGGTAAACCACCTCCCGCAACATCGACAACAGTGGCGTGATACCGACCCCGGCCGCCAGCAATACCAAAGGCCGACGCTCATGGGGCGCCACGGTGAAATGCCCTTGCGGCGCCCGCGCCTCCAACAGGTCGCCAACACGAATCTGCTCATGCAAATGCGTAGACACCCGCCCGTCACGCTTCACGCTGATGCGGAAAAAATCATCGGACGGCGCGCTCGATAAACTGTACGTGCGGATGTGCACATCGCCGTCAATGTTGAAACGCAGGGGCAAATGCTGTCCGGCCTGAAACAGTGGCAACCCGGCTCCGTCGGCAGGCTCCAGGTAAATCGAGCGAATGTTGTGGCTTTGCGCTTCAATCCGCGCCACCCGCAACGGCCGCCATTGATCCCCCATGGCTTTGGCCTGCAAACGCGCCGTGGCCTGCTCCCATGTGCCGGTGAGCAAACTGGTGGGTGACACGCCATCGAAGCGCCAGCGCAAGGCCAGGGCGCCGGGGCGACGTACCACCTGCTCGACATCGATTGTCCACAGCCGCTCGGCTCCCTGGAACGCCTCGACCTGCGGGCCCTCCAGAATGATTTCGGTCCGCCCGCTGAGCTGCAGCAAATCACCGCTATTGAAATCGATGAACAACAGTCCGGCCCGGGGGTTGAGCAACAGGTTGCCCAAGGTGTTGAAATGCAGGTTGCCGGCGAAGTCCGGAACGGTCAGGCGATTGCCTTCCACTTGTACGAAACCGGCCTGACCGCCACGGTGCGACACATCCACCGAACGTTCACCGTCGACATCCACATAACTGGCAACGAAGAACGTGTCTGCCTCGGCGATCATGGCTTTGGCCGCGTCATCCAGTTCGTTGAAATGCTGGGCGGCACGCGTCGAAGGATCGGTCAGCGGCACCGAGCGAAACTGGCGCAACTGAATGTACTGCGGGCAATTGCCGAAGGACTGGTCTACCGTCACCCCGAAACCACCCGTAGTCATGGCGCGGACATGTCCATTGATGCGGTTGCGGCGGCGAGTGTGCAGTTCGATACCCAACAGGCCAATGGCCGAGCCATCGCTCATCTGCGCGGGATCGTCAACGGCAGGCAGGCTGCGAAATTGCAGCAAGCCCGGTTCTGGCGAGTGGGCGAAACCAGGCTCACCTTCAAGGATGCTGGCCCAGGGATGACCGTCGGCATCCACCGCCCCGTACAGCATGAACGGCAATTGCTGATAGAACGTGCGGTGCTGGTCCGGCATCTCGCTGCGAATCACCTTACGACCAAACGTCTCCATTCGTTCGGCAACGCCCACATGCGCCTGCAACTGTTTTTCGCCGGCATGCCAGGGTGAACGGTCCATACGGCTGCTCCCTTGCGCCAGTGGCGCAGAACGGGGCGGCCCGGTAACTCCGGGCCGCCAGTATCAGGCGGTTTTTTGCAGACCGGCAACGGTGCGCGGCATGCCGACAAAACCCGGCAAGGCTTCGATGCGGGCCAGCCAGGCGCGAATGTTGGCGTACTCGTCCAGCGACACATTGCCCTCGGGCGCATGGGCGATGTAGCTGTAGGCGGCGACGTCGGCAATCGTCGGTTCAGTGCCGGCCAGATACGGCGTATTGGCCAGTTCGTGATCGATCACTTTGAGCACGGTATGGGCGTAAGCAATCACTTCTGCAGCGTTGTAAGGCGCGCCAAACACGGTGATCAATCTTGCCCGGGCAGGGCCGAAGGCAATCGGGCCGGCAGCCACCGACAACCAGCGCTGGACCTTGGCCGCACCCGCCGGATCAGCCGGCAGCCAGCGACCGTTGCCGTACTTTTGCGCCAGATACACCAGAATCGCGTTGGAGTCGGCCAACACCACACCCTGATCATCAATCACCGGCACTTGGCCGAATGCATTGAGCGCCAGGAACGCCGGTTGCTTGTGCTCGCCCTTGGCGAGGTCAACGAAGATCAGTTCGGTCGGCAATTTCAGCAGGGACAGCATCAACTCGACACGGTGAGCGTGGCCGGAACGTGGGAAGTTGTAGAGTTTGATCGCTTGCATGGTCGACACCTCGGGTCAGTGGTGCTGCTCAGGAAGACCAGCGCCGATGGGTCGTATCTTCCACCTACGACCAAAACAACAGAATCACCAGCAAACGCAATCCATTATTTCAGTGGGTGAAATAACTCAACGCGCGAGCGCCGGATGCTCGCGCAGGGTCTTCACCGCGAAATCAACAAAACTGCGCACCCGGGCCGGCGCTTTGCGTCCGCCCTGATAGACCACATGGATGGGCAACGGCGGCAGTTCGAAGTCGGCCAGAATGATTTCCAGCTCTCCGGCAGCCACCTTGCTCGCGACTTGATAAGACAGTACCCGCGTGAAGCCCAACCCCAGACAGGCTGCCGTGATGGCCGCCTGATTCGCTGTCACCACCAGTCGTGGTTCAGCCCGGACACTCAAGGTTTCGCCGTCTTCAATGAATGGCCAACTCCTGAGTTGGCCAATGGCCGATGTCGCGATAATCGGCGCCTGGGCCAGTTCCCGAGGATGCCTGGGCCGACCATGGCTGGCCAGAAACTGTGGCGAGGCGCAGATCACCCGCCGCACCTCACCCACCCGGATCGCATGCTGATTGCTGTCGGGTAGCTCGCCGATGCGAATGGCCACATCGACGCCCTCCTCGACCACGCTCACCACCCGATCCACCAGCAGCGCGTTGATGCAGACCTCGGGGAATTGCGTCAGGTAACTCACCATCAGCGGCGTAACAAACAGCTCGCCAAACAAGACCGGTGCGGTGATGGTCAGTTGCCCACGAGGATGGATATGGCTGCCCGCAGCCGAGTCCTCGGCTTCCTGCACCTCGGCGAGAATTCTCCGACAGTCCTCCAGATACCGCTGACCGGCCTCACTCAAATACACGCTGCGCGTGGTACGCGTGAGCAGTTGCGTGCCAATACGCTGCTCCAGCGCCGCCACCGCTCGGGTGACGCTGGCCGCCGACAGCCCCAAACGCCGCGCCGCCGCCGAAAACCCCTGTTCCTGGGCGACGGCAGCGAAGACCTGCATTTCCTGGAAACGGTCCATGGGCATGTCCTTATTTCAGATAGATAAATCGCAATAAAAGGCCGGGATGTTAAACGCAAGTGCTCAATAACAAAGTTGGGCGTCCGACCATCAAGTAAATCAATGGGCTACTGCACTCTAGCGCCTGCGCTGTAAAAACCAAGCGTGGCACAAACCTCAAAGACCAGGCCGGGGGATTATTGATAATTAATGAGGGTTATTTTCTTGCGACAGGTGCGACTGTTCGTAATTATCCGGACCCGCCCGCTGCAACGGCTAATGYCTGACAGGGAAAAAGAGCCACTGGCTCGGCTCCCAACCCGTTTCCAGGCATGGGCTCGTCAGCGGACGATATCCACAGCGGCAGAATTCCAGCCTGCATAAACAGGCGGAATATACGACTGCTCCTATACTACAAGCCACCCTGTTACCTATTGAGTATTAGTAGGTACCTCGTTGAAATCTTCCCTACGTGAAATAAGGCGTTAGTTGTTAACGCTTGGACGCCTGTCCATCGATCCTGCTTTCAAGAGTCACTKAGTAGGGAAGAGTGAACTTCAACTAGCTGGCTAACCTGGTGACACCGCAAGGAGTTCGAGAATGTTGCGCACAAACATTTCCGCAAGAGCACTGTCCGGTGGTTTGCTCGATGTACTGATACGCGCCGGGCTGATTACCGTGCTGGTGTTGTTCTGCTTCCAGATCTTCCACCCGTTCCTCAACCTCATGCTCTGGGCGCTGATTCTGGCCATCACCCTGTATCCACTGCATGCGCTCATCAAGCGCAAGGTGGTCAACAAGGACGGGCGTGCCGCCACCCTGATCGTGGTGGTCTCCCTGGCCTTGCTGATGGTGCCGATCTACCTGCTGGGCACTTCGATCAGTGAATCGATCCAGGGCACTCTGGCGATCCTCAAGTCCGATACGCTGCAGATTCCGCTACCCAGCGAAAAAATCGCTTCCCTGCCGCTCATTGGCCAGCCGCTCTATGGCTACTGGATGCAGGCTGCCACCGACATGAGCAGCGTGGTGATGAAGGTGATGCCCTATATCAAGTCCGTCGGCCTGACCTTGTTGGGCAAGATGGCCGACGTCGGCGTGGGCTTTCTGTTGTTCATCGGCGCCCTGATCATTGCCGGCGTGCTCATGGCCTATGGCGAAAACGGCGAAAGAAGTGCCCTGGCCATCACCTCGCGCCTTTCCGGACCGGAGCGTGGCCCACGCATTACCGAGCTCTGCACTGCCACCATCCGCGCGGTCGCCCAGGGCGTGGTGGGCATCGCGTTCATTCAGATGTTACTGGTGGGCGTGGGCTTCGTGCTCATGGGCGTGCCCGGTGCCGGCCTGCTGGCGATGGTTGCGCTGTTGATGGGGATCATGCAATTGCCGGTGCTGCTGGTAACTCTTCCGGTGATCGCGTATGTCTTCGCCACCGAAGGGACCAGCCTGGCCACCATTGTGTTTGGCATCTACAGCCTGATTGCCGGGATGGCCGATAACGTCCTCAAGCCGTTGATGCTAGGCCGCGGCGTCGATGTGCCCATGCCGGTGATTCTGATTGGCGCCCTGGGCGGTATGGTGAGCGGCGGCTTCATTGGTTTGTTCATCGGGCCGGTTGCGCTGGCGGTGGGCTACCAACTGTTCTGGCAATGGGTCCAGGACCAACCGCCTGCCGAGGTAATGAACGAGACACCCGAGATCGAGGCGTTGAACGAGACACCGAAGACAGAGGCAATGAACGATCAGCGTCCTGTCTGAGGAGTTTGCGCTTGATGCCACGCCCTGCTCGCATCAGCCGGCTTCTGCTCTGTGGCACCGTCGTTCTGGGAGGCTGTGTGCAACTGGGCCCGGATTTCCAGTCGCCGGCCCAGCCCTGGGTCGACCACTGGAACACCCCGGCCCTGGAGATCGCCGGCCAACAACACGCGCAACCTGACAGCCGCCAATGGTGGCGCGTGTTCAACGACCCGGTGCTGGACCATTTGATGGCCGAAGCCGATGCCCACAACCCCGACCTGCACGTCGCCGGCCTGCGGGTCATGGAGTCCCGCGCACAATTGGGCATCGCACTGGCCGGCCGCTACCCGCAATTGCAACAGGCCAGCGCCGACAGCCTGTACCTGAACCGTCGACAGTCGGGCGGCACTAACCCCCAGGACACGCATTTCTGGCAACACAGCGTCGGCTTCGATATCGGCTGGGAACTGGATTTCTGGGGGCGTTTCAGCCGTGCCATCGAGTCGGCCGACGCCTCCTGGTTTGCCGCCCAGGCCAACTACGAAAATGCCCTGGTGCTGTTGCACGCGCAACTGGCGCAAAACTACTACGCCTTGCGCACCGCCGAGGCGCGCCTGGCCATAGCCCGCAGTAACGCCAAATTGCAAAAACGCAGCTACGAGATCACCGAGCGCCTGTTCAACAGCGGGGCCGAAGCCGAACTCGATCTGCAACAAGCCAAGACCCAGTACCTGGGCACCCTGAGCACCATCCCGGATTTCGAAAGCCAGGTGGCAAGCTTGCGCAATGCGCTGTCCACACTGATCGGCCAGCCACCTGGCTCGATCCCTGACCTGGATCGCAACACCGGAGTGGTGCCACTGCTCGATACCGCGGTCTTGCAGGATGTGCCGGCCAACCTGCTGGTGCGGCGCCCCGATGTTCGCGCTGCCGAGCTGCAAGTGGCAGCGCAGTCGGCGTTGATCGGTGTGGCCGAGACCGACCTGTACCCCTCCATCAGCCTGCTGGGCAGCATCGTCTGGTCCGCCAGTTCGCTCAACGGTGCGCCCAATACCCTCGATATGGTGGCCGGCCCCAGCCTGCGCTGGGACATCTTCGATCACGGCCGGATCACCAACAACGTCCGTGTGCAGGATGCCCGCTTGCAGCAGTTGATCGTTATCTATCAGGACAGCGTGCGCCAGGCGGCGCGCGAGGCTGACGATGCCGCTACCGGTTTGATCAAAGCGTTGGAGCGCGACCGAATCCTCAGCGAGGCCTCGGTAGCCGCCGAACGTTCAGTGACCCTGGCCAATGCCCAATACCGCGAAGGCTATTCGGATTTCCAGCGCGTGCTGGATGCCCAGCGCGCCCTGTTTGCCCAACAGGATATCTATCTGGTCAACCGTGGCACCGCGGTCAACAGCCTGATCGCCCTGTACAAGGCCCTGGGCGGTGGCTGGTACAGCGACCAGCCGATGATCGACCCGGCCACCCGCCAACAGATGCAACAACGGACTGATTGGGGCGATTTGCTCGATGAACCGAAGGAAAGTGCCCATGACTGACAGCCAACAACCGGTCGACGAGAAAGCCCCGGCACCCGCCGCCGACCCTGCGAAAAAAGCGATCAATTGGGTGGTGCTGCTGATCATTCTGAGCCTGGTCTGGTACCTGATGGCCGACCGTTACACGCCCTACACGCAACAGGCACGGGTGCAGGCCTTCGTTGTTCCGGTGGCGGCTGAGGTATCGGGCCGGGTGACCAAGGTGCATGTACGCAACAACCAGGACGTCAAGGCTGGCGAGTTGCTGTTTGAAGTCAATCCCGAGCAGTACCAGATTGCCGTCGATCGTGCCCGCGCCGACCTTGAGTCGACCCGTCGCCAGGTGGGCGCCAACACCGCCGGCGTCGACTCCAAGCAAGCGTCCCTGCGCGCGTCCCAGGCCAACGAGCTCAAGGCACGCCAGGACATCCAGCGACTTGAACGCCTGTACCGCGAAGACCCGGGCACCATCTCGCTGCGACGCCTGGAGATATCCCGCGCCACCCTGGAAGAATCCATAAGCCAGGTCGCCGCGGCCAAGGCCGAAGTGCAACGTGCGCGCGAACAACAGGGCGGTAACGAAGACGAAAACGCCCAGTTGCTCAGCGCCGCCAGCAACCTTGAAAAAGCCGAGCTGGACTTGAGCAATACCAAGGTCCACGCACGCTCGGCCGGCCTGATCACCGATCTGCGCACCGATGTCGGCCAGTTCGCCGCTGCCGGTGCGCCGGTGATGACCCTGATTGCCATCCACGATGTGTGGATCAGCGCCGACATGACCGAAAACAACCTGGGAAGCGTTCAGCCCGGGACGC
Organism: Pseudomonas sp. P5_A2_2; assembly: GCF_054177685.1. Classification (NCBI taxonomy): domain Bacteria; kingdom Pseudomonadati; phylum Pseudomonadota; class Gammaproteobacteria; order Pseudomonadales; family Pseudomonadaceae; genus Pseudomonas; species Pseudomonas sp. P5_A2_2. Next base: position 23,328 of record NZ_JBGCUL010000003.1, on the reverse strand, counting down.
CGGTGTCCATCGTCCTCGACGCCCTGCCGGGGAAAATTTTCAAAGGCCATGTACGCAGCGTCGGCTATGGCGTTGATATCGGCCAGACCACCCAACCGGGCAGCCTGCCAAAAGTGGAGAACAGCCGCGATTGGCTACGTCCTGCCCAGCGCTTTCCAGTCATCATCGAGTTCGAGCCCGGTGAGTTGACCAGCCCGCAAGGCATCAGGTCCGGCGGGCAGGCCGAAGTCATGGCGTTCCCGAGCGAAGGTAACCCGCTGAATATACTGGGTCGCCTGTTCCTGCGCCTGATGAGCTGGATGTCCTATGCGTATTGAGCGTCCGGCCCGGGTCCAGCGCGCCCTGCGCCTGGGCTTCGGTACGGCACTGTGCCTGGCGGCGAGCTTCGGTCTGGCCCTGCCCATCCCGTTCCTCGCGCCGATGTTGGCGCTGATGATGCTGGCAGCGATGAACCGACCGTTGCCGTTCAAGGCCAGCCTGGGCCTGATCCTGATCCTTATGCTGACCACCGGGACCGGCCTGCTGCTCATTCCCCTGCTGCGTTACTACCCGTTCAGTGGTGTGCTGCTGGTCGGACTGTGCCTGTTCATGGCCTTCGGGTATGGCTTGCGCGGCGGCAACCCGCTGGTGGCGACTTTCCTGGTGGTGGGCCTGACCTTGATCAGTTCGGCCGGAACCGCTGAATTCGCCCTGGCGCTTGAGGTGATCGTGGCCCTGGTCAAGGGACTGTTCCTGGCCGTCACCACGCTGACCATCAGCCATTGGCTGTTTCCCGACCCCGCCAGTGCCCCCGCGGCCAAACCCGGCCCGAGCCTTACCCCAACCGAAAGCGGCTGGCTGGCTCTACGTGCCACACTGGTGGTGCTGCCGACGTTCCTGCTGGCCATGATCGACCCGGCCAGCTACCTGCCGATCATCATGAAAGCCGTCAGCCTCGGCCAACAAAGCTGCGCGACCAGCACCCGCACCGCCGGCCAGGAATTACTCGGCTCGACCTTGCTCGGAGGGCTGATGGCGATCCTTTTCTGGTGCGCGCTGAGCCTGTTCGTCAACCTGTGGATGTTCTTTCTGTGGATGTTGCTGTTCGGATTGCTGGCGGCCAGAAAGCTCTATGGCCTGGCCCGGACCCGACAACCACCGAKTTTCTGGCTCAACAGCCTCGCGACCCTGATCATTCTGCTTGGCCAATCGGTGCAGGACAGTGCCGCGGGCAAGGATGTCTACACCGCCTTCGCTATCCGCATGGGCCTGTTCATTCTGGTGACTTTGTATGCCTGTGTGATGGTCCACTTGCTGGATACGCGGCGGCAACGTCGAATTACGACCGCCTAGAAACAGAAAAAACCCCTGAAGAGGGGGTTTTTCATTGTGGATAACTTATTCCACAGTGACCGACTTCGCCAAGTTGCGCGGCTGGTCAACGTCGGTGCCCTTGAGCACGGCAACGTAGTACGACAGCAGCTGCAGCGGGATGGTGTAGAGGATCGGCGACAGGATGTCGTGGATGTGCGGCATGTGCACCACGTGGGTGCCTTCACCGTTGGTCATGCCGGCCTTCTCGTCTGCGAAGACGATCAACTGGCCACCGCGGGCACGGACTTCCTGGAGGTTGGACTTCAACTTCTCCAGCAGTTCGTTGTTCGGCGCCACGGTCACCACTGGCATGTCGTTATCCACAAGCGCCAACGGGCCGTGTTTCAGCTCGCCGGCCGGGTAGGCTTCGGCGTGGATGTAGGAGATTTCCTTGAGCTTGAGTGCCCCTTCCATCGCTACCGGGAACTGCGCGCCACGGCCGAGGAACAGCGTGTGGTGTTTCTCGGCGAACAGCTCGGAGATTTTTTCCACGGTGCTGTCCATGGCCAGCGCTTCGCCCAGACGGGTTGGCAAACGGCGCAGTTCTTCGACCAGCGTCGCTTCGACGCCTTTGGCCAAGGTGCCACGAACCTGGCCCAGGGAAAGCGTCAGCAACAACAGGCCAACCAATTGCGTGGTGAAGGCTTTGGTCGAAGCCACACCGATTTCGCGACCGGCCTGGGTCAACAGGGTCAGGTCGGACTCACGTACCAGCGAGCTGATGCCGACGTTGCAGATCGCCAGGCTGGCGAGGTAACCCAGTTCCTTGGCGTTGCGCAGTGCGGCCAGGGTGTCGGCGGTTTCGCCGGACTGGGAAATGGTCACGAACAAGGTGTCCGGCTGCACCACCACCTTGCGGTAGCGGAATTCGCTGGCGACTTCGACCTGGCAAGGAATGCCGGCCAGCTCTTCGAGCCAGTAACGCGCGACCATGCCGGCGTGGTAGCTGGTGCCGCACGCGACGATCTGTACGTTACGCACTTTGGCGAACAGCTCGGCCGCCTGTGGGCCGAATGCCTGTACCAGTACCTGGTTCTGGCTCAGGCGACCTTCCAGGGTGCGCTGCACCACGGACGGTTGCTCGTGGATTTCCTTGAGCATGAAGTGGCGGAACTCGCCCTTTTCAGCGGCTTCGGCACCGTCGCGATACTGCACGGATTCGCGCTCGACAGCCTGGCCGTCAACGTCCCAGATCTGCACGCTGTCGCGGCGGATTTCGGCGATATCGCCTTCTTCCAGGTACATGAAACGGTCAGTGACCTGACGCAGGGCCAACTGGTCGGACGCCAGGAAGTTTTCCCCCAGGCCCAGGCCGATCACCAACGGGCTGCCGCTGCGGGCTGCGACCAGGCGATCCGGTTGCTGCGCGCTGATCACTGCCAGGCCGTAAGCACCGTGCAACTCTTTGACGGTTGCCTTGAGGGCCACAGTCAGATCGCGCAGATCCTTGAGTTTGTGGTTCAGCAGGTGGGAGATGACTTCAGTGTCGGTGTCCGAAGTGAACACATAGCCCAGGGCTTTGAGTTGTTCACGCAGGGCTTCGTGGTTTTCGATGATGCCGTTGTGCACCACCGCCAGGTCACCGGAGAAATGCGGGTGAGCATTGCGCTCGCACGGTGCACCGTGGGTGGCCCAGCGGGTGTGGGCGATACCCAGACGACCGACCAGCGGCTCGGTGGCCAATGCCTGCTCCAGCTCACTGACCTTGCCCGGACGACGCACGCGCTCGAGTTTTTCGTCATTGGTGTAGACCGCCACGCCGGCACTGTCATACCCACGGTATTCGAGGCGCTTCAGGCCTTCGACGAGGATGGCGGTGATGTTACGTTCTGCGACTGCGCCGACAATTCCACACATGCTATTTCTCCTGACTGACAGCCGCGCAAATCAAATTGATGCCGCGGGCCTGAATCTGATCGCGAGCCTCTAGTGGCAGGCGTTCATCCGTAATAAGGGTATGGACGCTGCTCCAGGGCAGCTCCAGGTTGGGAATCTTGCGGCCGATCTTGTCAGCCTCCACCATCACGACCACTTCGCGGGCGACTTCAGCCATGACCCGGCTCAGCCCGAGCAGTTCGTTGAAGGTGGTTGTACCGCGAACCAGATCGATGCCATCGGCCCCGATGAACAGCTGGTCGAAGTCGTAGGAGCGTAGTACCTGCTCGGCAACCTGCCCCTGAAAGGACTCGGAATGCGGGTCCCAGGTGCCACCGGTCATCAATAGCACCGGTTCGTGCTCAAGTTCGCTCAGGGCATTGGCAACATGCAGCGAGTTGGTCATCACCACCAGACCGGGTTGCTGTCCGAGTTCCGGGATCATCGAGGYGGTGGTACTGCCACTGTCGATAATGATGCGCGCATGCTCGCGAATCCGCGCGACGGCGGCACGGGCGATGGCTTGCTTGTATATGGAAACCGGCTGACCAAGATCCGCGACCAGCTCCTGAGGCATGGTGATCGCCCCGCCGTAACGACGCAGCAACAGACCATTGCTTTCAAGTGCCGCCAGATCCTTGCGAATCGTAACTTCCGACGTTTCGAAGCGCTTGGCCAACTCATCCACACTGACTTCGCCCTGCTCATTGAGCAAGGCGAGGATGTTGTGACGACGCTGAGGTGTGTTGCGCTTCGACATGAGCTGATAAGTTTCGTTTCGAAAGATAGCGGAAGCAATCAAAACCTATCAGCGAAACTTCGTCAAGCGTCTTGCGATAAAAAGCACTGTGGATAACTTGCTCGCGATGGGCGTGAACGATGACGCATTCCTTCTGGAAAAATGCGCCGCTCTCGAATTCATCGCGAGCAAGCTCGCTCCTACAAGAGAGTTGTGGATAACTCAGCTCTTCTTGATTTTCTCCGGCCGCTTCCAGCCGTCGATGTTCTTCTGGCGAGCACGTCCGATGGCCAACTGGGATTTATCCACAGTCGAGGTGATGGTCGAACCGGCCGCTGTCGTTGCACCGGCGAGGATATCCACAGGCGCCACCAACGAGTTGTTGGAACCGATGAACACGTCTTCACCCAACACGGTTTTCCACTTGTTGGCGCCGTCGTAGTTGCAGGTGATGGTACCGGCACCGATGTTGGAGCGCGCACCCACCTCGGCATCGCCCAGATAGGCCAGGTGACCGGCCTTGGCGCCTTCGCCCAAGTGAGCGTTTTTCAGCTCGACGAAGTTACCCACATGCGCCCGGGCTTCCAGCACGGTGCCTGGACGCAGACGGGCGAATGGGCCGGCATCGCTGCCTTCACCCAGAATGGCACCCTCGATATGGCTGTTGGCCTTGATGACCACGCCTTTGCGCAGGGTGCTGTCCTTGATCACGCAGTTCGGGCCGATCACCACGTCGTCTTCGATGACCACCTTGCCCTCGAGGATCACGTTGATATCGATCAGCACGTCGCGGCCAACGGTGACTTCGCCGCGTACATCGAAACGAGCCGGGTCGCGCAGTGTCACACCTTGGGCCATCAAACGACGGCCGGCGCGCAGCTGATAGTGGCGCTCGAGTTCGGAAAGCTGCTTGCGGTCGTTGGCGCCCTGCACTTCCATGGCGTCGTGGGGTTGTTCGGTGGCCACTACCAGACCATCGTTGACCGCCATTTCGATCACGTCGGTCAGGTAATACTCACCCTGAACATTGTTGTTCGACAGGCGGCTCGTCCAGTCGGCCAAGCGATCGGCAGGAACAGCGAGGATGCCGGTGTTGCCTTCGCGGATCGCGCGTTGCGCTTCGTTGGCATCCTTGTGTTCAACGATGGCAGCTACTTTACCTTCAACGTCGCGCACGATGCGGCCATAACCGGTCGCATCATCAAGTTCGACAGTCAGCAGGCCCATCTGTCCTGGCACTACCTGAGTCAGCAGGCGTTGCAGGGTTTCCACTTCAATCAACGGCACGTCACCGTAAAGAACCAGCACGGTGTCGGATTTGATGAAAGGAACAGCCTGGGCCACGGCATGCCCGGTGCCCAGTTGCTTGTCCTGCAGGACGAAGTTCAGGTCGTCAGCGGCCAGACGTTCGCGCACGGCGTCGGCACCATGACCAATCACGACGTGGATGCGCTGTGGATCAAGTTGCCGGGCGCTGTGGATAACATGGCCGAGCATCGAATTGCCGGCAATCGGGTGCAAGACTTTCGGCAAGGCAGAACGCATGCGCGTGCMTTGGCCAGCAGCGAGAATAACGATTTCAAGGGACATGACTGGCTACCAATCCAGGGTGGTCAGCGACTGCGACCAAGGTTATAAAATGTCGAAAAAGAAAAAGGGTAGCCGAGGCTACCCTTTTTTATCAATCACACAACAAGCGCTGCCTTAATGGCCGAACTTCTTGCGGATCTGCTGGACGGTGCGCAGCTGAGCTGCAGCCTCGGCCAGTCGAGCAGCAGCAGAACCGTAATCGAATTCCGCGCCCCGCTCATGCAAGGCTTTCTCGGCAGCCTTAACGGCTTCCAGAGCTGCGGCTTCGTCCAGGTCGGCAGCACGTTGCACGGTGTCGGCAAGAACCTTGACCATGTTCGGCTGAACCTCGAGGAAACCACCGGAGATGTAATACACCTCCTCTTCCCCGCCCTGCTTGACCAGGCGGATCGGACCTGGCTTCAGATTAGTGATCAGCGGCGCGTGACCCAGGGCGATACCAAGATCACCCAGTGCACCGTGCGCAATCACCATCTCGACCAGACCGGAAAAGATTTCTCCTTCCGCGCTGACGATATCGCAATGGACTGTCATAGCCATCTGATTGCCTCAACCTAAATTAGCGCCCGTTGCCGGGCGCCGGGATTACAGTTTCTTGGCTTTCTCGATCGCTTCTTCGATGCCGCCAACCATGTAGAACGCTTGTTCTGGCAGGTGGTCGTAGTCACCGTTGAGGATGCCTTTGAAGCCAGCAATGGTGTCTTTCAGGGAAACGTATTTACCCGATGCACCGGTGAAGACTTCAGCCACGAAGAACGGCTGCGACAAGAAACGCTGGATCTTACGAGCACGGTTTACCAACTGCTTGTCGGCTTCCGACAGCTCGTCCATACCCAGGATCGCAATGATGTCCTTCAGTTCTTTGTAACGCTGCAGAACGTACTGAACACCGCGAGCGGTATCGTAGTGGTCCTGGCCGATTACGTTCGGGTCCAGCTGGCGCGAAGTCGAGTCGAGTGGATCGACCGCCGGGTAGATACCCAGGGAAGCGATGTCACGGGACAGAACGACGGTAGCGTCCAAGTGGGCGAAGGTGGTCGCTGGCGACGGGTCGGTCAAGTCGTCCGCAGGTACGTATACCGCCTGGATCGAGGTGATCGAACCTTCCTTGGTCGAAGTGATACGTTCTTGCAGAACGCCCATCTCTTCAGCCAGGGTCGGCTGGTAACCTACTGCCGAAGGCATACGGCCCAGCAGTGCGGATACTTCAGTACCGGCCAGGGTGTAACGATAGATGTTGTCGACGAACAGCAGAACGTCGTTACCTTCGTCACGGAACTTCTCGGCCATGGTCAGGCCGGTCAGTGCTACGCGCAGACGGTTACCCGGCGGCTCGTTCATCTGACCGTAAACCAGTGCCACTTTGTCCAGAACGTTGGAGTCCTTCATCTCGTGGTAGAAGTCGTTACCCTCACGAGTACGCTCACCCACACCGGCGAACACGGAATAACCGCTGTGCTCGATGGCGATGTTACGGATCAGTTCCATCATGTTTACGGTTTTGCCTACACCGGCACCACCGAACAGACCGACTTTACCGCCTTTGGCGAACGGGCAAACCAGGTCGATAACCTTGATGCCGGTTTCCAGCAGGTCGTTGCCGCCTGCCTGTTCAGCGAACGAAGGCGCTGGACGGTGAATGCCCCAACGCTCTTCGGTGTCGATCGGACCAGCTTCGTCGATCGGGTTACCGAGGACGTCCATGATCCGGCCCAGGGTCGCTTTACCGACCGGTACGGAGATGGCTTTGCCGGAGTCGATGACGTCCAGACCGCGCTTCAAGCCCTCGGTGGAACCCATCGCAATGGTACGAACCACGCCGTCGCCCAGCTGCTGCTGAACTTCCAGGGTGGTCCCGGCCGCGCTTTGAACTGTCAGCGCGTTGTAGATGCTCGGTACGCTGTCGCGTGGAAATTCCACGTCGATAACGGCGCCGATGATTTGAACGATACGTCCGCTACTCATAGCTGGATCCTCTGAATATTTGAACCGTTAAACCGCGGCAGCGCCGCCGACGATTTCCGAGATCTCTTGGGTGATCGCAGCCTGACGCGCCTTGTTGTAGACCAGCTGCAAATCGCTGATCAAATCACCGGCGTTGTCGGTAGCGTTCTTCATCGCGATCATCCGCGCAGCCTGTTCAGCCGCGTTGTTCTCGACCACCGCCTGGTAGACCTGCGACTCGACGTAACGGACCATCAAGCCATCAAGCAGCTCTTTGGCGTCCGGTTCGTAGAGATAGTCCCAGTGGTGCTTGAGTTCTTGATCCGGGGTTGCCACCAGTGGAATCAACTGCTCCACGGTAGGCTGTTGCGTCATGGTGTTGATGAACTTGTTGGACACCACGGACAGGCGGTCAATACGGCCGTCCAGGTAGGCATCCAGCATCACCTTGACGCTGCCGATCAGATCATTGATCGACGGCTCTTCACCCAGGTGGCTGATAGCTGCTACGACGTTACCGCCGAAGTTGCGGAAGAAAGCCGCACCCTTGCTACCAACTACACACAGATCGATCTCGACGCCGTTTTCGCGGTTTACCGCCATGTCCTTGACCAGAGCCTTGAACAGGTTGGTGTTCAAGCCACCACACAGACCACGGTCACTGCTCACTACGACATAACCAACTCGCTTTACTTCACGGTCGATCATGAACGGGTGGCGATATTCCGGGTTAGCGTTGGCCAGATGACCAATAACCTGGCGGATGCGCTCCGCGTAAGGACGGCTAGCAGCCATGCGCATTTGTGCCTTGCGCATTTTACTGACCGCCACTTTTTCCATGGCGCTGGTAATCTTTTGCGTGCTTTTGATGCTCGCAATCTTACTGCGAATCTCTTTTGCGCCTGCCATGTAACACCTATCAGGTTAGCAAGCGGGAGCCTTGCGGCTCCCGCTGCGGCTTACCAGGTTTGGGTGGCCTTGAACTTCTCGATACCGGCTTTCATGCCAGCGTCGATTTCGTCATTGAAGTCACCTTTCACGTTGATCTTCGCCATCAAATCGGCGTGATCGCGGTTGAAGAAAGCAATCAGCGCTTGTTCGAAGCTGCCGATCTTGGCGATTTCAACGTCAGTCAGGAACCCACGCTCAGCGGCATACAGCGACAGCGCCATGTCAGCGATCGACATTGGTGCGTATTGCTTCTGCTTCATCAGCTCGGTAACGCGCTGACCATGCTCAAGTTGCTTACGGGTCGCTTCGTCCAGGTCAGAAGCGAACTGGGCGAATGCCGCCAGTTCACGGTACTGAGCCAGAGCGGTACGGATACCACCGGACAGCTTCTTGATGATCTTGGTCTGAGCGGCACCACCCACACGGGATACCGAAACACCGGCGTTCACTGCAGGGCGGATGCCCGAGTTGAACATGGCCGATTCCAGGAAGATCTGACCGTCAGTGATGGAAATCACGTTGGTCGGAACGAACGCGGAAACGTCGCCAGCCTGGGTTTCGATGATCGGCAGTGCGGTCAGGGAACCGGTTTTGCCGGTCACTGCGCCGTTGGTGAACTTCTCTACGTATTCTTCCGAAACGCGGGATGCGCGCTCCAGCAGACGGGAGTGGAGATAGAACACGTCGCCTGGGTAAGCTTCACGGCCTGGTGGACGGCGCAGCAGCAGGGAAATCTGGCGGTAAGCCACTGCTTGCTTGGACAGATCGTCATAAACGATCAGCGCGTCTTCACCGCGGTCGCGGAAGAATTCACCCATGGTGCAACCGGAGTACGGTGCCAGGAATTGCAGCGCAGGAGATTCCGAAGCACTGGCAGCCACGATGATCGTGTTGGCCAGGGCGCCGTTTTCTTCCAGCTTGCGAACCACGTTGGCGATGGTCGATTGTTTCTGACCGATAGCTACGTAGACGCAGAAAATGCCGCTGTTCTTCTGGTTGATGATCGCGTCGATCGCCAGAGCGGTTTTACCGATCTGACGGTCACCGATGATCAGCTCACGCTGACCACGGCCGACCGGGATCATGGCATCGACAGCCTTGTAGCCAGTCTGTACAGGCTGGTCTACCGACTTACGCCAGATCACGCCTGGAGCAACTTTCTCGACCGCGTCGGTCTCGGTGTTGCCCAACGGACCTTTGCCGTCAACAGGGTTACCCAGTGCGTCGACAACGCGACCCAGCAGTTCCTTACCAACTGGAACTTCCAGGATGCGGCCGGTGCACTTGGCGCTCATGCCTTCAGCCAGAGACTGGTAAGCGCCCAATACAACGGCACCTACGGAGTCTTGCTCCAGGTTGAGGGCCATGCCGAAGACGCCGCCCGGAAACTCGATCATCTCGCCGTACATAACGTCGGCCAGACCGTGAATCCGCACGATACCGTCAGATACGCTGACGACAGTGCCTTCGTTACGGGCTTGGGAGGTCACATCGAGCTTGTCGATGCGGCCCTTGATAATTTCACTTATTTCGGAAGGATTGAGTTGCTGCATTGCTCTGCTGCCCCTTCAAACTCAAGATTTCAATGCTTCGGCCAGTTTCGCGATTTTGCCGCGAATCGAGCCATCGATAACCAGGTCGCCGGCGCGGATGACGACACCACCAATAAGGGCAGCGTCCTCCGCAACTTGCAGGCGCACTTCCCGGTTGAGTCGTGCACTGAGAACCTTGGCGAGTTTGTCTTGCTGTTCTTGGTTCAATGCAAAAGCACTGGTCACTTCAACGTCTACCGACTTCTCTTGCTCGGCCTTGTACAGGTCGAAAAGAGCGGCGATCTCCGGCAATAGCAGGAGACGGTCGTTTTCGGCAACGACATTGATGAAGTTCTGTGCCTTGGCATCAAACTTGTCGCCACACACGTCAATGAACGTGGTGGCCTTTTCTGCGCTCGTCAGTCGCGGGGCCTTGAGCACGCGCTGCAGGGTGTCGTCTTGCGACACCGCCGCAGCCAGGCCGAGCATGGCTGACCAATTGGCCAGTTGCTGGTGGGCCTGAGCGTGCTCGAAGGCCGCCTTAGCGTAAGGTCGGGCCAACGTGGTCAGTTCTGCCATGATCGCCCTCGCTTAGATTTCAGCAGCCAGTTGGTTAACCAGCTTTGCGTGCGCGTTTTGATCGATTGTGGCACCCAGGATCTTCTCGGCGCCTTCGACTGCCAGCAAGCCCACTTGGGCACGCAGCATGTCTTTGACGCTGTTCAGTTCCTGTTCGATCTCGGCCTGAGCCTGAACCTTCACACGGTCAGCGTCGACACGGGCTTTTTCAACAGCCTCTTCGACAATCTGATTACCGCGTTTCTTGGCTTGCTCGATGATTTCAGCTGCCTGAGCTTTCGCTTCGCGCAGTTGCTGACCCGCTTTCTCTTGGGCCAACTCCAGGTCGCGAGCTGCACGGCTGGCAGCGTCCAGACCATCAGCGATCTTCTTTTGACGTTCGTGCAGTGCCGCAATGACCGGAGGCCATACGAACTTCATGCAGAACAGTACAAAAATCAGGAACGCAACGGACTGGCCAATCAGGGTCGCATTAATGTTCACGCCAACACCTCGCAGTTACGTTGTCCATCACACCAAATTACCCGGAAGATCCGAGTAATCAGCCAGCGATTTGACCAACGAACGGGTTCGCAAAGGTGAAGAACAGAGCGATACCAACACCGATCATGGTTACGGCGTCGAGCAGACCGGCAACGATGAACATTTTAACTTGCAGCATTGGAACCATTTCTGGCTGACGCGCTGCGCCTTCCAGGAACTTGCCGCCCAGCAGGCCGAAACCAATTGCGGTACCCAGTGCGCCCAGGCCGATCAACAGTGCAACAGCGATAGCGGTTAGACCAACTACAGTTTCCATCTTTCCTCCCGACTTTTACGTCGTATGGTTTAGGTTTTTTTAATTTAAAGCGGTAAAACAAATCGTTTCAGAGGCCCCGTTAAGAGCCCCCTCCCGTTTAACGGGGAGGGACATCAGACTAGTCGAGACTGGTCTTAATGGTTTTCTTCGTGTGCCATCGACAGGTAGACGATGGTCAGCATCATGAAGATGAACGCCTGCAGGGTGATGATCAGGATGTGGAACACAGCCCACGCCCACTGCAGAACGACGCCCAGGCCGCTGAGCCAGAGCAGACCGCTGCCGAACATCACAGCAATCAGAATGAAGACCAGCTCGCCGGCGTACATGTTGCCGAACAGACGCAGAGCCAGGGAGATCGGCTTGGCGATCAGGGTCACGAATTCCAGCAGGAAGTTCACCGGGATCAGCAGGGCCTGAAGGAAGATGTTCTTGCTGCCGAACGGGTGCAGGGTCAGCTCGCCGATGAAGCCGCCGAGGCCCTTGATCTTGATGCTGTAGAAAATGATCAGCGCGAACACCGTGAAGGCCATGGCCAGAGTCGCGTTCGGGTCGGTGGTCGACACGGCGCGGAACGGGATGTGGTGGTCGCCGGAGATCAGGATGGCCAGCTGAGGAATCCAGTCGACCGGTACCAGGTCGACGGCGTTCATCAGGAACACCCAGACGAAGATGGTCAGTGCCAACGGTGCAATCACCGGGCTACGGCCATGGAAGCTGTCTTTCACGCTGCCATCGACGAATTCGACCAATACTTCAACGAAGTTCTGCAAAGCACCAGGAACACCGGTAGTCGCCTTCTTTGCCGCCATGCGGAAAAGAAGAACGAAGATCAGACCCAATGCGACCGACCAGCCGAGAGTATCGACGTGGAAAGCCCAGAAGCCCATTTCCTTGGCTTCTGCTGCGGTGTGGGCAAAGCCCCAGCCGCCGGTAGGGAGCTGACCGAAGGTCAGGTTCTGCAAGTGGTGCTGGATATAGCCCGAAGCGGTTGTTTCTGCCATGGTTGCCTCAAACGCCCTAAGGTCTCGAAAGTCTTGTTCTCATCAGCAGGGGAGCGAACCAGCTGACCAGTTGGGTCAGCACGAAGACGCCGAATACAGCTAGCGGCGCCAATGGCTTCACACCTGCGAACGTCAATGCAAAAAGCACCGCCGTCAAAATCAGTTTGCCCGCCTCGCCGGCATAAAATGACCGGACGATGGCTTGAGCTGCCCGGGCGCCGGTAAACCGAAATGCCCTGTGAGCGAAATAAACATTGGGAAGCAAGGCTATCAGGCCTCCGCAGAGCCCCGAGTACCCGGCAACGACTCCATACCGTTGCCAGAGCGCCAAAGCGGCAATGAGCAGAACGACAAATTGAGCCATTAACACCGGAAAAACTGCCAGACGATGGAAGGGCAGGCGGTTTGGCGTGCGGGTTTCCATCATTTTTACTCCCCAATGGTCGGCTGCCGAAACTCACTAACTTGGCATAATTTGTGCCGACAAAATGCGCGCAGAGTATAGGGGCGGTTCTGCCCCTATTCAACTGTCAGGTAGTGATTTCCGACTGCGCGCTACATGAGGAAATGTTTCAGCGGATATGTGCAAGTACGCCTTGAAGCTCATCCAGAGAGTTGTAACCAATCACCAACTGCCCTTTACCCTTCTTACCGTGGCGAATCTGCACCGCAGAGCCTAGGCGCTCGGCCAGGCGCTGCTCGAGGCGGGCGATATCCGGGTCCGGTTTTGCCGGTTCAACAGGCTCCGGTTTGCCACTCAACCACTGGCGAACCAGTGCCTCGGTCTGGCGCACGGTCAGTCCGCGTGCGACAACATGTCGCGCCCCTTCAACCYGTTGAATTTCCGGCAAACCGAGCAAAGCACGGGCATGACCCATTTCCAGGTCGCCGTGGGACAACATGGTCTTGATGACTTCCGGCAAGGAAATCAGGCGCAGCAGGTTAGCCACGGTCACCCGGGACTTACCCACCGCCTCGGCCACCTGTTGCTGGGTCAGCTGGAACTCCTGCTGCAAACGCTGCAGGGCCACCGCTTCTTCAATCGGGTTCAGGTCTTCGCGCTGGATGTTCTCGATCAGCGCGATGGCGATCGCGGTTTCATCGGGTACATCGCGAACCATCGCCGGGATGGTTTCCTGRCCGGCTTGCTGGCTGGCGCGCCAGCGACGTTCGCCGGCAATGATTTCAAAGCGGCCGCTGCCGATCGGGCGAACCACGATGGGCTGCATGACGCCCTGGGCCTTGATCGACTGTGCCAGCTCTTCGAGCGCCTGCGGATCCATGTCACGACGCGGCTGGTACTTGCCGCGCTGGAGCAGATCCAGGGGAAGGTGCTGCAGCTCTCGCTGATCGGCTTGCGCCGCTTGTTCCTCCAGCGAGTTGACAGTCGGACCACTCAACAGAGCATCCAGTCCACGTCCGAGACCTCGTTTCTTGACGGCCATGGGGATTCCTTAAGTTGCCTGAGCAGCGGCGATGCGTGAGTTTTTGCGTTGACGACGAACCATTTCGCCCGCCAATGCCAAGTAGGCAACGGCGCCTCGCGATGCTTTGTCGTACGCCAGCGCCGGCATGCCGTAGCTTGGTGCTTCGGCCAGACGGATGTTGCGCGGAATGACGGTGTCGTAGAGCTGTTCGCCGAAGTGTTCCTTGAGCTGCGCCGAGACATCGTTCATCAGGCTCAGGCGCGGGTCGTACATCGTCCGCAGCAGGCCTTCGACCTTGAGGTTCGGGTTCAGCAGTTCAGCGATACGCTTGATGTTATCCACAAGGTCGCTCAAGCCTTCGAGTGCGAAGTACTCGCACTGCATGGGGATAATGACCCCGTCGGCGGCAACCAGTGCGTTCAGGGTCAGCATCGACAGCGACGGCGGGCAGTCGATCAGGATGTAATCGTAGTTTTCCCGGATCGGCGCCAGCGCACTGCGCAGACGGCTTTCCTTCATCTGCATTTCCAGCAGCACCACTTCGGCCGCGGTGAGGTCGCGGTTAGCCGGCAACAACTGGTAACCACCGTGTTCGGAGAAGTGCATGGCCTGGGCCAGATCACATTCGCCGATCAGCAGATCGTAGACCGAGTTTTCCAGGCCATGTTTATCCACACCGCTACCCATGGTGGCGTTGCCCTGTGGATCAAGGTCGATCAACAGCACCCGACGCTTGGTCGCGACCAGGGATGCTGCGAGGTTGATGCAGGTGGTGGTTTTGCCCACGCCACCCTTTTGGTTCGCAATCGCGAATACCTTAGCCATTCTTGCTTGTGTTCCCAATCATGCCGTGCGGCGCAGTATCAGCAGATGGCGTTGGCCTTGGCAACCAGGTACGGCCAGGGCGTGTTCGCTATCGAGGTGGAAGTCTGCCGGCAATGCTACCAGCTCATCGGCCGGATGAACGCCCTTCATTGCCAGCCAGCGTGTTTCGCTATCGCCGAGGTGGCGAGTCCAGTTGCTGAAGTTCTCCATGCTGCTGAACGCCCGGGAAATGATCCCGTTGAACGGCTGGGCAGGCTGGAAGGCTTCGACGCGACTGTGGATAACTTGCAGGTTATCCAGTTTGAGTTCGAGTTTGACCTGGGTCAGGAAGCGGGTTTTCTTGCCATTGCTGTCCAGGCAGGTCACCTGGGACTCGGGAAACAGGATCGCCAGCGGAATGCCAGGCATGCCGCCGCCACTGCCGACGTCGAGCCAGCGTCCGTTTTCGATGAATGACATCACGCTCAGACTGTCGAGCAGGTGACGGGAGACCATTTCGTCCGGATCACGCACGGCGGTGAGGTTGTAAGCCTTGTTCCATTTGATCAACAGGGCCAGGTAACCCAGCAGTTGCGTGTGCTGGGTTTCTGTCAGTGTGACGCCAAGCTGGCGGGCACCTGTGGATAACTCTTCTGCGTGTTGCGAAGTGACCAACGAACTCAAGCGCTTTGCTCCAACTGACGGCCCGCGCCGCGTTTTTTCAAATGAATCATCAACAGCGAAATGGCCGCTGGCGTTACGCCCGGGATACGCGAGGCCTGGCCCAAAGTCTCTGGACGGGTCGCACCGAGCTTGCTCTGGATCTCTTTGGAGAGACCGGAAATGTTCGTGTAATCGATATCCACAGGCAGTTTGGTGTCTTCGCTGGCGCGCAAGCGGGCGATTTCATCCTGTTGACGATCGATGTAGCCGGCGTACTTGGTCTTGATTTCGACCTGCTCGGCAACCTGTGGATCTTCTGCGCCCCCACCAGTCACGGCGATCAGACCAGCGTAGTCGATTTCCGGACGGCTCAGCAGGTTGAGCAAATTGTATTCGTGGGTCARCGGCGTACCGAACTTCTCGGAAATCGCATCGCCCTGCTCGGTGCCTGGGCGAACCCAGGTACTTTTCAAGCGTTGCTCTTCCAGTTCGATGCTTTCGCGCTTTTTGCAGAAAGCTGCCCAACGCTCGTCATCCACCAGGCCCAGTTCGCGACCTTTTTCGGTCAAGCGCAGGTCGGCGTTGTCTTCACGAAGGATCAAGCGGTACTCGGCACGGGACGTGAACATCCGGTATGGCTCTTGAGTACCAAGGGTAATCAGGTCGTCGACCAACACGCCGATGTAGGCCTCGTCGCGACGCGGGCACCAGGCATCTTTGCCTTGTGCACGCAGTGCTGCGTTGGTCCCGGCCAGCAAACCCTGGGCGCCGGCTTCTTCGTAACCGGTGGTGCCGTTGATTTGCCCGGCAAAGAACAGGCCGCCGATGACTTTGGTTTCCAGGCTGTACTTCAGGTCGCGCGGGTCGAAGTAGTCGTACTCGATGGCGTAGCCCGGACGCACGATGTGCGCGTTTTCCATGCCGCGGATCGATTGCACGATCTGCAGTTGCACGTCGAACGGCAAGCTTGTGGATATCCCGTTCGGATACAGCTCGTTTGTCGTCAGGCCTTCCGGTTCGATGAAGACCTGGTGGCTTTCCTTGTCGGCAAAGCGATGGATCTTGTCTTCGATCGACGGGCAATAACGCGGACCGATCCCTTCGATCTCACCGGCAGCGGAATACATCGGCGAACGGTCGAGGTTCGCGGCAATGATTTCGTGGGTGCGCGCATTCGTGTGGGTAATCCAGCAACTGACCTGCCGTGGATGCTGTTCTTTGTTGCCCATGAACGACATCACCGGGATCGGCGTATCKCCCGGTTGTTCGGCCATCACCGAGAAATCCACAGACCGGCCGTCGATACGCGGCGGAGTACCGGTTTTCAAACGACCCACACGCAATGGCAGTTCACGCAGACGGTGAGCCAGCGCAATCGACGGCGGATCACCGGCGCGACCGCCGGAAAAATTCTGCAAACCGATGTGGATAAGTCCACCGAGGAACGTACCGGTGGTCAACACCACCGAATCGGCGAAGAAACGCAGGCCCATTTGGGTGACAACACCACGGACTTGTTCCTGCTCGACGATCAGATCGTCAGCGGCCTGTTGAAATATCCACAGGTTCGGCTGGTTTTCCAGGATTTCGCGAACCGCGGCCTTGTACAGAACCCGGTCTGCCTGTGCGCGGGTTGCACGTACGGCCGGGCCTTTGCGGCTGTTCAACACGCGAAACTGGATACCGCCTTTATCGGTAGCCATGGCCATCGCGCCACCGAGGGCATCGATTTCCTTGACCAGATGGCTTTTGCCGATCCCGCCAATGGCCGGGTTGCAACTCATGGCACCGAGGGTTTCCACGTTATGCGTCAGCAACAGGGTTTTAACCCCCATACGTGCTGAGGCCAGTGCTGCCTCGGTACCGGCATGACCGCCGCCGATGACGATCACTTCAAAACGGGAAGGGAAATCCACCACGCACCTCGTGCCTGCTTAAGTAGGTAATTCAGGAATAGTTTGAGCTCAGGTTTTTGGACCTGGTCGACAAGTATAGGGACTTCGCCCTTCCTAAAGAACCCTTTGCACAAAATTTAACCAGCTGTGGAAAACTCGGGGTTATAGAAATTAAAAAGAAAGAAATTTATTAAATCTTTGTTTTTATGTTTATTTCTATGCACATGCCTTTCTGTGGATAGATCTATACAGCCCTTTGTTTTCAATGTGTACAGAGATTCAAAACCCTGTGTCCATGTGCCAATGAGGCCCTTGGATAACCGGTGTAAGCCTGTGGATGAAACGGGTGGTTATCCACAGAGGTGGTTATGTTCAGTTTTCAGGCCCTGTTATCAACTGACCTTAGCGGCGGTTATTCACAGGGCTTAATCCACAGAAAAGCGCCGTTTGCCCGAAATCCGGGTACAGGAATTGCGCCCAAGCAGACGAAGTCCGCTCGGCACTGGAGGTTTTTTCAGAAAAGGAGAGAGCAGACAGGCACGAATGGCCTGTCTGTGAATAACAGGAGGGCTACTTACCGATACAGAAGCTGGAGAAAATTCGCCCCAGCAGGTCGTCAGAGCTGAAAGCACCGGTGATTTCACCCAGCGACTGCTGAGCCTGGCGCAAATCCTCGGCCAACAACTCGCCAGCACCGGCCAGGGTCAATTGGGCACGACCATGCTCGAGAGCAGCACTGGCATGACGTAGCGCCTCCAGGTGGCGCCGGCGAGCACTGAAACTGCTTTCGGACGTCTGTTCATAACCCATGCAGGCCTTGAGGTGATCACGCAGTAGCTCCAGGCCGACACCACCAGACTTGGCGCTAAGGCTGATGGTGACGTGACCGTCGTCGCTGACCTCCAGGGCAATGGCTTCGCCCGTAAGGTCGGCCTTGTTGCGGATCAGGGTGACTTTCGCGGGATCGGGACGGATTTCGAGAAATTCCGGCCACAGCGCGAACGGATCGAGGGCTTCCGGTGCCGAAGCATCGACCACCAGCAATACTCGATCTGCTTCGCCGATGGCTTTCAGGGCTCGCTCGACGCCGATTTTTTCCACATGATCATCGGTATCGCGCAGACCGGCGGTATCCACCACGTGCAACGGCATGCCATCAATGTGGATATGTTCACGAAGCACGTCCCGGGTGGTGCCGGCAATTTCGGTCACGATCGCCGCTTCACGCCCGGCCAGGGCATTGAGCAGGCTGGATTTACCGGCATTCGGACGACCGGCAATCACCACGGTCATGCCGTCACGCAGCAAGGCGCCCTGCCCGGCTTCGCGCATGACGGTGGATAACTCGTCGCGCACTTTGTCGAGCATGCTCAGGACGTGGCCATCGGCGAGGAAGTCGATTTCCTCTTCCGGGAAATCGATGGCCGCTTCGACATAGATGCGCAGGCCGATCAATTGCTCGGTGAGGTTGTGCACACGTGACGAGAAAGCCCCCTGCAGGGAGCGCAACGCGTTTCTCGCAGCCTGGGCAGAACTGGCTTCAATCAGGTCGGCAATGGCTTCGGCCTGAGCCAGATCAAGTTTGTCGTTGAGGAAGGCGCGCTCACTGAATTCCCCCGGTCGGGCGAGCCGGCAACCCAGTTCCAGGCAGCGCTTGAGCAGCATATCCAGAACGATCGGGCCGCCGTGGCCTTGCAACTCCAGCACATCTTCGCCAGTGAAAGAGTTCGGGCCCGGGAAATACAGGGCGATGCCTTGGTCCAGTACTTCATCGTTTTCACTTAAAAACGGACCGTAGTGAGCAAATCGCGGCTTGAGTTCGCGACCGCTGAAAGCCTTGGCCGCAACGCTGGCCAACGGCCCGGAAATACGGACGATGCCTACACCGCCGCGACCTTGAGCGGTGGCGACGGCGGCGATGGTTTCACGAGGAGCGCTCATAAACCGGTATCCAGACAAAAGTGACAGATAGCAAAACGCCCCACTAGGGGGCGTTTTGAGTGGTTATCCACAGTGTAAATCAGGCAGCTGCTTTGGTAGCCGCTTCGATCTTACGAGTGATGTACCACTGTTGGGCGATCGACAGGCAGTTGTTCACTACCCAGTACAGCACCAGACCCGCCGGGAACCACAGGAAGAAGAAGGTGAAGATGATTGGCATCAGCTTCATCACCTTGGCCTGCATCGGATCCGGTGGAGTCGGGTTCAGCTGCTGCTGGATGAACATGGTTGCACCCATGATGATCGGCAGAATGAAGAACGGATCCTTGATCGACAGGTCAGTAATCCACAGCATGAACGGCGCCTGACGCATCTCGACGCTTTCCAGCAGAACCCAGTACAGCGAGAGGAAAACCGGCATCTGCACGAGGATTGGCAAGCAACCACCCAGCGGATTGATCTTCTCTTTCTTGTACAGCTCCATCATGGCTTGCGACATTTTCTGCCGGTCATCGCCATGTTGCTCTTTCAGCGCTGCCAGTTTCGGTGCCACTGCACGCATGCGCGCCATGGATTTGTAGCTGGCAGCCGACAGTGGGAAGAAAATCCCTTTGATCAGCATGGTCAGGAAGATGATCGACCAGCCCCAGTTACCCACAATGGCGTGGATGTGTTGCAGCAACCAGAAGATCGGTTGGGCGATGAACCACAGAATGCCGTAGTCGACGGTCAGTTCCAGACCTGGGGACAACTCTTTCAGCACAGCCTGGCTTTTCGGACCTGCGTACAGAACAGCGCTGGTCTCAGCCTTGGCACCCGGTGCAACACWCATCGATGGGCCGGTGTAGCCAATGATGTAGTTGCCTTTGCTGTCTTTACGGGTCTGGACGACGTTGTTTTCGCCCTTGGCCGGAATCCATGCGGTCACGAAGTAGTGCTGCAACCAGGCAACCCAACCGCCAGTGACGGTTTCTTTCAACGGCGCCTTGTCCATGTCCTTCATGGACACTTTCTTGTACGGCTCCGAACTTGTCCACAGGGCGGCGCCCAGGTAAGTCGCGGTGCCGGTAGCCGTGGTCGACGAAGGATCGGCGCTGGCGTCGCGCTTCAACTGGGCGAACATCGCACCGGTCCAGGGCTGGGCGCTCTGGTTGTCGATCAGGTAGGAAACAGTTACGTCGTACAGGCCGCGTTTCAGGGTGAAACGCTTGATATAGTTGACGCCGTCCTTGCTGAACTTCAGGTCTACGACCAATTGGTCCTGACCGTCAGCCAGTTGATAAACCTTCTTCTCCGAGGAATAAACCGGACGACCGGCCGGATTTGCATCCGGACCGTTGCTTCCGATCAGACCGCTTTGCGCCAGATAAGTACGTTCGCCGCCATTATCGAACAGCTGGAACGGAATTTCCGGGTGATCCTGACGACGCGGATACAGCGGCAGGGTCAGCTGGGCAACATCGCCACCTTGTGGGTCGACAGCCAGGTCCAGTACATCCGTTTTGATCTGGATGAGGTCCTTGCTCACAGCCACCGGAGTTTCGGCAGGTGCGCTGGTGTCGCTTGCAGCACGTGGAATGTCGTCACTGGCGGAAGCGTTGGAGCCAGATGCCGTATCCGGCAGGCCCGATGCAGTCGTATTGGTGGCAACATTCTGAGTCGGCAGGGCAGCCTGGCCATAGTCCTGGTTCCATTTAAGAACCATAACGTAGGACACGATTGCCAGGGCGACGATCAGGATCGTGCGTTTGATATCCATGATTACTCGGCCATCGAAGAAGAACGGGAGGTAGGGATAGGTGGAACCGGGTCATAACCACCGGGATTCCACGGATGACAGCGACCTAAACGACGAAAGGTCAGCCAGCCACCGCGAAGAAGGCCATGATTTTCGATGGCTTCTAACGCGTAGCAGGAACAACTGGGGTAGAAACGACAGTGACTGGCCATCAGGGGACTAATGGCATAGCGATAAAACTGGATCGGAACGAGTGCCAGTTTACGCATCTGGACTGTCTACCCCTACAGTTTCGGTTTTGACTGCTGGTACCGGCGAACTGCGAGCCAGACGCTTCCAGAGTTTGCCGAAATGCTGAATCAATTCGGGGTTTTCTACATCACCCAAACCTTTGCGCGCGACGATAACGATGTCCCAGCCGACCAGAGAATCCTGGTTCAGGCGAAACGACTCGCGCATCAGACGTTTGAGGCGATTGCGCTCGACGGAGAGCTTTACGCTCTTTTTCCCGATAACCAACCCGAGACGGGGGTGATCAAGATCGTTGTTGCGCGCAAGGAGCAGGAGATTTTTCCCCGGAACCTTGCCGGTAGGGGAGTCAAAGACCGCCTTGAATTGCCGGGGGGTAAGCAGACGCTTTTCCCGACTGAAGTCCTGACTCACCTCCAGTGCCGGATTATCAAACTGCCAGACGCGCACGACCTTTGGCGCGACGACGCGACAGGACGGCACGACCGTTCTTGGTAGCCATGCGAGCACGGAAACCGTGGGTACGAGCGCGTTTGATAGTGCTTGGTTGGAAAGTACGTTTCATTGTCGTGTTACCTGGTTCGTCCACAACGGGCCGGAATGGCCCCCGTTTTAAGAGACCGGGGATTCTAGAGAAAGCAAGCCTTCAGGTCAATTTCCAACCAGCGTTTCCTTATAAATAGATCTCCGGACGTTTTCCGCTGAACGAACCGTCGGCAAATATAAAAATAAGAAAGGAAAGTATTTAAAGC
This sequence comes from Pseudomonas sp. P5_A2_2, assembly GCF_054177685.1. Lineage (NCBI taxonomy): Bacteria > Pseudomonadati > Pseudomonadota > Gammaproteobacteria > Pseudomonadales > Pseudomonadaceae > Pseudomonas > Pseudomonas sp. P5_A2_2. The sequence continues at coordinate 1,493 of NZ_JBGCUL010000003.1, read as the reverse complement.
TTTTCTGTAAAGCTTATAAAAGCTAGGCCCGCAGTCTTCTGTGGATAAGTCGATTCAGCCCTTGTTTTGTCTGCTGTACAGAGAATGACAACTACAGTGGAAAACAGTGTTCAGCCTGTGCTGCGCTGTCGGATAACCTGTGTGTGGAAGCTGGGTTTATCCACAGGCCGGTTATCCACCGAGTTTCGCCCCCACTTGTGCAATGACCTTAACCCCGGTTATCCACAGAGCTTATGCACAGACCACTGGTCGTCTTTTTTGCGTATGAAACGGCGATTCTTCTTGGTCGATGAACCACCTTCGTGTGGATAAGTCGGCGTCTGGTCGCTACAATGGCCGCTTGTTTTTGCCTCACCGGCTTTCAACTTAGGGGATATCCGTGTCAGTGGAACTTTGGCAGCAGTGCGTGGAGCTTTTGCGCGATGAGCTGCCTGCCCAACAATTCAACACTTGGATCCGTCCACTACAGGTCGAAGCTGAAGGCGACGAGTTGCGTGTCTATGCACCCAATCGTTTTGTTCTGGACTGGGTCAATGAAAAGTACCTGGGGCGTGTTCTCGAATTGCTCGATGAGCACGGCAATGGCATGGCGCCTGCGCTTTCCTTATTAATAGGCAGCAAACGCAGTTCGGCACCCCGTGCCGCACCCAATGCTCCCCTGGCTGCCGCGGCTTCCCAGGCCCAGGCTGCTCAAGCGCCCGCCAGTCCACCGCCAGCACCTGCCGCCGCGTCGACCAAGCGTGCGCCGCAAAAAGTGGCTGAGGTCACCGAGGAAGAACCTTCCCGTGACAGCTTCGACCCGATGGCCGGCGCCAGTTCGCAACAGGCACCTGTGCGCGCCGAGCAACGTACCGTGCAGGTTGAAGGTGCGCTCAAGCACACCAGTTACCTGAACCGCACCTTTACCTTTGAGAACTTCGTTGAAGGTAAATCCAACCAGTTGGCGCGCGCCGCCGCATGGCAGGTGGCAGACAACCCCAAGCACGGTTACAACCCGCTGTTCCTTTATGGTGGCGTCGGCCTGGGTAAAACCCACTTGATGCACGCTGTGGGTAACCATCTATTAAAGAAGAACCCGAATGCCAAGGTGGTGTACCTGCATTCCGAGCGTTTCGTGGCGGACATGGTCAAAGCCCTGCAACTGAACGCGATCAACGAGTTCAAGCGCTTCTACCGTTCGGTGGATGCGTTGCTGATCGATGACATTCAGTTCTTCGCCCGCAAGGAGCGTTCCCAGGAAGAGTTTTTCCACACCTTCAACGCCCTGCTCGAAGGTGGCCAGCAAGTCATTCTCACCAGTGACCGCTACCCGAAAGAAATCGAAGGCCTTGAAGAACGGCTCAAATCCCGTTTCGGCTGGGGCCTGACCGTAGCGGTCGAGCCGCCGGAACTGGAAACCCGCGTGGCGATCCTGATGAAGAAGGCCGATCAGGCCAAAGTCGAGCTGCCTCACGACGCCGCGTTCTTCATTGCCCAACGTATTCGCTCAAACG
>NZ_JBGCUL010000187.1:0-6853 GCF_054177685.1 Pseudomonas sp. P5_A2_2 | reverse complement strand
GTTGTATGCCGCGTCGACACCGACCCCAGCGCAACAGCGACGCATCGTTTCGTTGCTCAACCTCGTCGACCCCGCCACTCGCGGGCAGTTGCTGGCGCAACTGGCGGAAAACGGCCAGTGCGGCGCGGTTCAACAGGCGATTGGCGATCAACCGCAAGCCGCGGGCGACTACCGCGCCCTCGGCCGTTGTGCAATGCCCGAGCGCCCCGGCGAAGCGGTGGTGTATTACCAGAGCGCCGAAAAAATGGGTGACCAGAACACTCGCCTGCCACTCGCCTACGCCCTGGAGGCTGCCGGAGACTCGGCCGGTGCCCTCGCCATCTGGCGCAGCATTCCGGATGCCGAACTCAGCGACAATGCCCGCCTCACCGCCAGCCGCGGCGCCCTGAATATCGGCGCCACGCAAACAGCCGAACGCTACTGGCAACTAAGCCGCACCCGTGGTGCCAATGAGTGGACGTTGGGCGCGGCGATTGCCGATGCCCAGGGCGATCACACCCTCGCGCTGCAACGCCAGCGTTCCGCCCTGCAGCTGGTACCCGATGCCGAGCATTACTATGCGGCTTCGGTCACTGCGCAAAAGGCCGGCGACCTGCAACAAAGTACCGAATGGCTGGCCGAAGCGGCGCGGCGCGAACCGGACAATCCCCGTTATCGTGCCGACTACGGCGTGCGCCTGGCCAGTGCCGAGACCAAGGCGGAACGCGCCCGCTCCATCCCGTATCTGCAACGCGCCACCCAGGATTTCCCGGAAGACTATCGCCTCGGCGAAACCCTGGCCTGGCGTTATGACGAGGTCGAGAACAGCGCCTCGGCGCGCAAGGAACTGGAACGCGTGATCGACCTGGAGCAGAGCCCGGTGGCCGCCGATGACGAAGAAGGCAGCATGGAGGCACGGCGCTATCGCCAGCGTCGCGCTCATGAAAGCCTGTCCCGTCGCGACTCAGTCACCATCGCCAGTACCTGGTCGCCGGCCGGGATATCGACCAACGACTTCGTGCGCCCCGACGACAGCACTGGCACGCAGCGACGCTCCACTTCACAGAACGTGCAACTGGCCATGTGGGACCACGCATTGGGCGATGAACCCAGCCGCGCTGGCAGCACGCAGTCGGTCTATGGCCGTGTGTTGCTTGGCGGCGTGGGCCGATCGAGCTATGCCGAATCCCTGGGTACCGGCGTCGGCCTGCGCTACAAGCCCTGGGGCACCGCCAACATCAACTTCTATGGCGAGATCTACAAACAAAGCCAGTTCGACGACCAGGACAACCATGGCCTGAGCCTCGGCCAAATGCTGGTCCCCGACAAGGTATCCGATCAGACCGAGGATCACCGCGATGATGGCCACACCACCACCGACTACCTGCTGYGGTCAACGGCGTCGTTCCTTGATCAGGGTCGATTCCGCAACGATTGGCGGGTCGATGAAAGCGATTGGGAGGAGCGCTTCCTCTACCTCGACGCGGCGTGGTGGACCAAGGCCGGCGACCATCAATGGCTGTCGCGCTTCCAACAGGGTCACACCTGGAAGCTGCCGTTCAACGGCGCGCAAACGATCATGCCGTACGGTTTCCTCGAATTCGCCAGCCAGGACCCGAGCAACGACTGGCGCCAGGATCTGCGCACCGGTCTGGGCCTGCGTTGGCAATGGTGGTTCAACGATGACATTTACAATGCCTATCGCGCGCACCTGACGGTGCGCACCGAGTATCAACAAGCGTTGGGCGGCAATCTGTATGACGGCGGTAACGGCGTGCTGGTGGGCGTGGAGTTGAATTTCTGATGAAGCGACTTCTTTTGGCTGTGTGCCTGCTGTTGGGCGCCACGGCGACCCATGCCGACGAACGGATTTTCTATCAGCCGCTCAATGTCGATGCCAACCTGAGCCAGGCGCAATGGCAGCGAATCTGGCAGGACACTGCGCGCCAAGGCGCGCACACGGTGATCGTGCAGTGGACGGCCTACGGTGACTCGGACTTCGGCGGCGCCAACGGCTGGCTCGCGACCAGCCTGAAACTGGCCCAGGCCCAAGGCTTGAAACTGGTGCTGGGCCTGCGCATGGACCCGGCCTATTACCAGCGCATCGATGAGCTGGACAGTGCCGGGCTGGCGACCTACTGGCAGGCGCAACTGGGGCTGTCGCTGGCCCGGCAGCAGACGTTGCGCAAGGACTGGAAACTCCCGGTCAGCGGCTGGTATTTACCCATGGAACTGGATGACTCGCACTTTCTACCGCTCGATCGTCGGCAAACCCTGCAACGCCAACTCAAGGATTTCGCTGGCAAGCTCGACGCGCCGCTGCACATCAGCGTATTCAGCGTCGGTAAACTTGCGCCACAGGTGAATGGCCAGTGGCTGGGCGAAGTGGCCAACGCCGGAATCCAGGTATGGTGGCAGGACGGAGCCGGCACTGGACGCTTGCCACCCGTGGTTCGCAACGGCTACGCCAATGCACTGCCCTGCTCCATCGGCATCGTCAGGGAAGCCTTCCGGCAAGTCAGTGCTGCCGGGCAACCTTTCCGTGCCGAACCGATGCCCCCGCAATCAACCTCGTCGGGCTGCCACCCTACGTCGGTTTTCTCCCTGCGCTATCGACCATGGGGTAAGGCGATTCTCGACAACCAGCACAAAAACGAGGTCGGCGATGTACAGAACCATTGAAGACGAAATGTTGAAAAGATCGGTGCCGGCTGGGCTTATGAACCGATCCATCCAATCCGCGAGCAGGCCTGCCCCCATGTCCCATGGCTGACCTAATGCTTGAATGACGTCATCACCCGTTCGGCATTTTCATCGCAGCTCATGCCTTCGGGCCTGGCCTGAATGGTGTCGATCCAGCCCAGCAACTGCGCCTTGCTATGGGCCAGGTGCCGTTGCATTTCTTCGATCTGCTCGATCTTGCGATGCAGGCCGGCCATCAACTCATCGTGCTTGAACGCGCCCGTCACATTATCCGGCAGTAACTGCTTGAGTTCTTCCAGGCTGAAACCCGCTTGTTGTGCGCACTGGATGAGTTGCAGGGTTTGCAGCGCCTGTTGCGAGTAACGCCGATAACCGTTGGCAGAGCGCTCGACCTGGCGGATCAATCCCTGAGACTCGTAAAAACGGATGCGCGAGGCGGTCAACCCACTCAACTGTGCCAATTCCCCAATCTTCATAGGGGCCTCATTTATTCGCTTGACATTAAAGTTAACTTTAAGCTTAGCCTCTGCTCATCACTTCGAGGAGTCAAGCATGTCGCCCTTCCAGATCTTGAATCTGCCCAACGGCCAGATCATCGGCAATCGCATTGCCAAAGCCGCGATGGAAGAGAACCTCGCCAATACCGATCAGGTGCCCGACCAAGCGCTGTTGCGCCTCTATCAGGCCTGGGCCGAGGGCGAAGCCGGCTTGTTGCTGACCGGCAATGTGATGATCGACCGCCGCGCCATGACCGGCCCCGGCGGTGTAGCGCTGGAAGACGAGCGCCATCTGGAACGCTTCCGCCAGTGGGCAAGTGTCGGCCGGGCCGGCGGTGCGCACTTCTGGGTGCAGCTCAACCATCCTGGCCGCCAGACCATGGCCAACCTCGGCCAGCAGGCCTTGGCGCCATCGGCGGTTGCGCTGGATCTCGGTCAGTTTTCGAAGATGTTCGCCGAACCCAAACCCATGAACGAGGACGACATCCAGGAGGTGATCCGACGCTTCGCCACCAGCGCCGCACTGGCGGAGAAAGCCGGCTTTACCGGGGTGCAGGTCCACGCCGCCCACGGCTACCTGATCAGCCAGTTCCTTTCGCCGCTCACCAATCGGCGCACTGATCAATGGGGCGGTTCGCTGGAAAATCGTGCGCGCCTGCTGTTGTCCGTCGTCGCGGCGGTTCGCCAGGCGGTGTCGCCGCAATTCTGTGTGTCAGTAAAACTCAACTCAGCGGACTTCCAGCGCGGCGGTTTCGATGCCGATGATGCACGGCAGGTAATCCAGTGGCTCAACGAACAACCGATCGACCTGCTGGAACTCTCCGGCGGCAGTTACGAAGCACCGGCCATGCAAGGCGAAGCGCGCGACGGCCGGACCCTGGCGCGGGAGGCGTACTTTCTGGAAATGGCCGGTGAACTGGCCAGMGTAGCGCGGATGCCGGTGATGGTGACGGGCGGGATCCGGCGTTTGGCAATCGTCGAACAGGTCCTCGACAGCGGCATCGCCATGGCCGGCATCGGCACCGCGCTGGCCGTGGAACCGCACCTGGTCAAGCACTGGCGCGAAGGCCGGGACATTCATCCGCAGCTGCCGCCGATCCGCTGGAAGCGCAAGCCCCTGGCGGCGTTGGCGAACATGGCGGTGGTCAAGTTCCAGCTGCATCGCTTGAGCCGTGGGCGCACCACCCGACCCAAGGTTTCGGCGTTGTTGGCGTTGATTATTGATCAGTTATACATCGCCAAACGCACGCGTCAGTATCGCCGGGCCATGAGCGCGGACTGATGGATCGCTATTGGCCGGTAAACCGCAGTCGCGACAACATCCGTAGATCCCCCGCGCGGTAATAGTGATCAGTCCAGCTGTTATCCGTCGCCAACGGCTGGACCTGCTTGAGCGCAAGTTTTTTCGCGAAATAGCGAAAGCGGTAATGCTCGTAGAACCGCAGCAACTCCAGGCCATAACGGTCTGCCAGATCGGTATCGCCGCGAATGATCAGATAGTTTTCGTCATTGCCGTTGCTGGCTGCGTCGCTGAGGTTGTGGCTACCGCTTATGATCGTCGGCGCATCACTGGTGAAGTCAGTGACGATGGCTTTGGTGTGCACCAGGATATTGCCCTTCTGACCCTCCCTGCTTTCCTGGAGCCAGCCTTCCAGCCCTTTGTCGAGCAGGGCAACGGTGGTGAATTCAGCGGTACGGTCGGCATGAAACCCGGTGATTTCGCTGGCGGTGTTTTGCAGGCCATAGCGCAGGATGTCGTCATGGGGCAAGCCGAGCAAGGCGTTGAGGATGGCATCGGGCAAGGCGAACGCAGTGACGAACAGCACGTCCTTTTTCGCGGCATTGATGATCGAGACGAACTCATCCAGGTCACCCCCGCCCGAGCGCGGCGAGAACCCGGCGAAAAGTGCCTGCGTCGGATCCATCGGGTTGTGCTGCGTGATCCATTGCCGCGTGGCGCCGACATCTGCCGGCGTGCTCCAGACCTGCTCGAAGGTTTGCAGATAACGGGTACTGAGCCGCGTATCGTCCAGCACATGCACCACGTTGGCCTGACGGTAAACACCGTTGGGGGTGAAGTTGGTACTGCCGCAGAGTACCGCTTCGGGTTGATGCTGCCCCGCTGCGTCGAGCCGACTCAAGACCATAAACTTGTTGTGAAAGATATTGTGGGTGACCCGCCCGCGTTTGTTCGCCTGGGGGATATTTTTCAGGCTGACCTCGTTCAAGGCGGTAGTGTCTTCGCCCGGTTGCGCGTGATAAAGGACGCGAACTTTCACGCCGCGTTCCAGCGCAGCCTCCACTGCGTCGACTATCACCTGTAACTGGTACTCATAGATGGCGATATCCAGCGCCCACTGGCCATCGACAGCACGCGCGATAAACCCCAACAAGCGCCCGAGCAAACCGTTCTCCAACCATCTACGCGGGGCTTCGGGCCAGGCTTCGATGGGCAGCTTGTTCCTTTTGCCAATGAGTGCATCGAGATCGGGAAACTTGCGCTCGAACGCCTGACTGGCGGCTACTGCGCGGTTGAAGTTGACACTTTGGTTGCCGGGATGGCCATCGTCGGAGGTGACCGTTACCTCCAGGCACTCACCCAGTTGTGGCGCATTGTGGCTGCCGTAGACCGGGTAGACCCGATAATGGATCGTCATCCCCGGATTGACCGCGTAATCGGCCCAGCGGAATTTCTGTAACGGTGCGATATCGCTGGGCGTGGCGTGAAACTGGGGGAAGGTATGGTCCTTGTCCGGGAACGTCAGGCTATTGAACAGAAACATCCAGGGTTTGCTGCCCTGCTGTTTTTCAATGGCAAAACCCAACAGGCCAATGCGACGGGATTCGGCCAGGTCCATGGCCAACAGCACGCCATTGGTGCCGGCGTAAGCCTTGACGCGAAAATCGCCCTGTTCATTGACGGCCAGGATACGCATGGTTCACTCCTGTGATGGATTTGCCCGGTGAGCATAGATCGTCGATGAATTTTTTACCCTGACGACCCGAAACCGGATTGATGCCTTCGCGAGCACAGACAGCGCAATGCTCAGCCTGGAAGCAGCTCGTCCATATGTCGATAATCCGATTGCAGCTGCGCAGCCAAAACTTTGCTGCGCCCAAGACGAATCGGCCCGCGTTCGATGTCGATCACCAGACCTGGGCATTCGATTGCCGGCAGTATGGACCAGTCCTTCAGCCGCCCATCGGTCACCAATAAAAGTCTTTGCTGTTCCGCCGGAAAGCGTTTTTGCCGCGCGGTCAGCCAGTGCCTCGCCTCACCCAGCGCCGCCAGCAACGGCGTTCCACCACCTGCGCCGAGCCCATCGAGCCAATGGCGCAAACCGTTGGAAGCCTTCAACCCTTGCACCTGCCACTTGGGCACCGAGCCGCTGGCGGTCAGCAACGCCAGGCGCGCACGTTGGCGGTAGGCATCATCGAACAGCTGCGCCAGCAAGCCTTTGGCATCACTCAACGCCTGATGACGGCGGGTCGAAGCCGACGCATCGACAATCACCAGCCACAGTTCATGGGGCGAACGGGTGCGCAGTTGATACAACAGATCAGCACGCTGACGGGGCCGACCATTAAGCAAGGTGCCTGGCCAGTTGATCGAACCGCTACGTGCTGCATGACGCTTGCCCTGTTTGCCGTGGTCCAGCCGCCCGGCCCGGGGT
>NZ_JBGCUL010000186.1:0-6856 GCF_054177685.1 Pseudomonas sp. P5_A2_2 | reverse complement strand
GGGGCCGAGTTTCACTTGTGGATATTGCAGGGTGCGTTCGAACTGCTGGCGAAAGTCGATGGCCCCGTCCTCGATCACCACCGCGCCAATGGACAACACGTGGTCCTTGTTCAGGTTCAAACCGGTGGTTTCCAGATCGAGCACCACCCAGCGTTGCTCGCGCAGGCTGCACTCAGACAGGTCGGCAGCCGTCGGTAATTGATCCAGCCGATGTTGCAGATGAGCTGGGAGGGTGGGACTCGCCGGGCGCAGCCATGAAAACAGGCTCATAACTGATACCGCAAGGTCAGACTGCTTTGCAGGCGTTGTGCCTGGCGCAGGGACTCACGCAGGATGCGTCGGTCCAGATGATTGAGGCTGTCGGGATCGACCCGATTAGAGTAAGGAAAATTCTCCCGGGTCTGTAGTTGATGTTGCTGCATGCGGGTTTGCTGGATGAAGTGATACGCCTCTTCGTACGCGGCGCCGTCCAGGGGATCGATGACCTCCTTGGCAACCAACTGGCGAAAACGCTCCAGCGTGTTGTTCGCTTCGATACCGTGGACCAGGGCCAGCAACCGGGCGCCGTCGACGAACGGTGCCAGGCCCTGAATCTTCAGGTCCAGGGTGGCCTTCTCGCCATTTTTTCGCGCCAGTACGAATTCGCGGAAACGCCCAACGGGCGGGCGATTGCGCAGCGCATTCTCGGCCATCATGCGCTGGAACAAACGGTTGTCGCCGACCTGATCGAGAATGCCCCGACGCAACTGCTCGCAGCCTTGCTCGCTGCCCCAGACCACGCGCAAGTCGAAATAGATACTCGAACCCAGCAGGTTCTCCGGGGTTGCCTCGCGGATAAACGCCGCAAAGCGCCGCGCCCATTCGGCCCGGGACAGGCACAGCTCTGGGTTGCCGGCCATGATATTGCCCTTGCACAAGGTGAAGCCGCACAGCGCCAGGCTCTGATTGATCTGTTGGGCAATTGGCAACAGCTTGCCGCGAATCTCGGCGGCATGGGCCGCATCCCTGGCTTCGAACAGAATGCCGTTGTCCTGATCGGTGTGCAGGGTMTGCTCGCGACGGCCTTCACTGCCGAAACACAGCCAGCTGAATGGCACACCGGGGTCGCCTTTTTCGGCGAGGGTCAGCTCGATCACCCGGCACACGGTGTGGTCGTTGAGCAAGGTGATGATGTGGGTGATCTGCGTCGAAGACGCGCCGTGGGCCAGCATGCGCTCGACCAGTTGACCGATTTCGCCCCGTAGCGCTACCAGGTTTTCCACCTTCTGGGCATTGCGGATAGTGCGCGCCAGGTGCACCAGGTCGACCCGTTGCAGGGAAAACAGATCGCGCTCGGAAACCACGCCGCACAAGCGTTGCTCCTTGACCAGACAGACATGGGCGATGTGCCGCTCGGTCATGGCAATCGCCGCGTCGAATGCACTGTGATCCGGCGACAGGAAAAACGGCGCCCGGGTCATGTACCCTTCGATGGCTTCATTGAAATCACTGCTGCCGTTGGCCACGGTCTGACGCAGGTCGCGCAGGGTGAAAATCCCCAGTGGCGCCTTGAGTTCATCGACCACCACGATGCTGCCGACCTGTTGTTCGTGCATCAACGTCACGGCTTCGCGCAATGGCGTCTGCGGGGCGCATGTTACCGGGTGGCGCATGGCCAATTCGCCCAGTCGGGTATTGAGCGAATATTGGGTACCCAGGGTTTCCACGGCTTTTTGCTGCACTTGCTGGTTGACCTGATCCAGCAGGCTGCTGACGCAGCGCAGGGCGAAGTTGCGGAAGGTATCCGATAGCGAAAACAGGCGGATGAACGCCGGTTTGTTCAATTGCAGGCAGAAAGTGTCTTCGCCGGCCAGGTGCTCGGTGCGGGTCGCCCGTTCACCCARCAACGCCGCGAGGGGGAAACATTCGCCAGTGGTGATCTCGAAGACCGTTTCGGTGCCACCCTTGGCCGTGTGCGGACGCTCGCCCACGACCCGGCCTTGCTTGACGATATAGAAGTGCTCGACCGGGCCGTCGGCGGGTTTGATGATGCTCTCGCCGGGGGCGTAAAAACGCAGCTGACATTGCTCGACCAGATACGCCAGGTGAGCGTGTTCCATCTGGTTGAAAGGCGGGAAGCGCTGAAGGAATTGCAACGTGCCCTGGATGTTCTGCAACACCGCGGTTTTCCCTGCCTGTGTGAAGGCGYCCGCTTTACTCATAACCATTACCGCAGTCTTTTTTTGAATTGTTGTAGTCGGATGACCAGGACATGGTCGACCCCTGCGGTCGGGGTGCCCATTGGACGTAAGTCTAGGTAGGCAATCAGGGTGATGGAATGTCGGAAAAACCTTACGCAACTGTGAGAAAAACCTCTCTATCCTGCTATTGGAAAAATATCCGACGGGGTGCACATTGATAGTTCGCTGAGCGATGTCTCACCGCTGTGCCAGGGAATAGTATTGAACATATAGGGAAAGCCATGTCCGACCACGATATTTTGAGCGACGCCGAGCGCGAAGCGCTGAGTGCCGTCATGCTGGAACCTGACCTGCCGCAGCAACGGGTGCTGATCGTCGATGACGACGAAGACGCCCGGGAGCTGCTGTCAGAGATTCTGGCGATGGACCGTATTCACTGTGTAATGGCGTCCAGTGGCGAAGCGGCACTCAAGATCCTGCTGGCCAAGGCAGAGATCAAAAAGCCCTCGATTGGTTTAATGATCACCGACCTGCGAATGGGCCACGTTGACGGGCTGGATCTGATCCGTCAGGTACGYGAATCGGAAAGGGCGGCATTGCCAATCATCATTGTCTCGGGTGACGCCGACGTGAAGGATGCGATCGCCGCAATGCATTTGAGCGTGGTGGACTTTCTGCTCAAGCCGATTGATGCCAGTCATCTGCTGACACTGGTAAAACGCGAATTGGGCATTAAATAATTTGTAATTAAAGTTATCTGGTTCGTCTGCGAAAAAGCTACTCACAAATAGCTTTTTTCTTCTTTCGATTATTCAGTTATCGTTCAGCGCTTGAAGGCTGATGCGGGCATTTATTTGATATCGTATTTGGTTTGATAATGTCTGTCGTAGCACTATCCAGGTTGCCAATTTGGTTCTCCGATTCTAGTTGCTTGAGTATCTCGATGGTTGTCGTGTGCTCAATCTGCGGCCAGTTCCTGTAGATAAAACACTGACAAAGGTCAGGTCATTACTCTTTCTGGATTGTGTGGCTGTGTATCGCATTGAGGACGATATGATAAAGAAAATTGAATTTCGCGATCTTGTACTTATTGTCGGCGTGACAATCATGTGGGGCAGCAATTTTACGGTAATTGATATCAGTCTTGATGGCATCGATCCATTCATATTGACAGCGCTGCGCTTTACTTTCTGTGCATTGCCACTGGTGTTTTTCATCCCGAAACCGAAGGGTGTCAGTACTTTTGTAACTATAGTCTACGGTTTGTTGTTTGGTATTGGAATGTGTTGGCTGATGAACTATGGCATGTTTCTTGATGTCAGTGCCGGCGTAACATCTTTGCTCTTGCAGTTCAGTGCTTTTTTCACGGTCATCTGGGGAGTACTGCTGTTTGGCGAAAAAATGACGGCAATACAAGTGGCCGGCATTCTCATGGCGTTGGTGGGACTGATGTTCATTATCCATGTAACGCACGGTGGTGCCGAAAGTTTTGGACTTTTCCTGGTGCTACTCAGCGCATTGTTCTGGAGTCTTTGCAATGTGCTGGTCAAGAGAAGCAAAGTGGTTGATATATTTTCCTTTGTCGTTTGGTCGAGCCTGTATGCAACGCCTCCTTTATATTTGATGACTTACTGGGTCAAGGGGGCAGCTCCTTTCCAGACGTTGCTAACAGACATAACTGCTCCAGTGCTGGTATCTGTCCTGTTCCAGGCCTATGTGGCGACGGTATTCGGGTATTGGGTGTGGAACCGAATGATTGAGAAGTATCCGGCAAGCCAGGTTGCACCCTTGTCAGTGATTGTTCCGATATCGGGTATCTTGACCTCGTGGTATGTACTCGACGAACCCATTGGTGGCGAAAAACTGTTTGCTCTCATCATCACGGTCCTTGGAATTGCCTTGTTCATGAATGCATCGAGAATAGGCCGCCACATCGCTGCAAACGCGTTGCGTTTCAGGAGATAGTTCTGCATTTGCAGGACGCAGAAACAAAAATCCCCCGGTTTTTCAACCGGGGGATTGCTGTGGAGTGAGCTGGTTTACAACCCGTTCTTCGCCTTGAACTCGCGACGACGACGGTGCAGGACCGGCTCGGTGTAGCCGTTCGGCTGTTTGGTGCCTTCGACCACCAACTCGACTGCCGCCTGGAAGGCGATGTTGCTGTCGAAGTTCGGGGCCAGCGGACGGTACAGCGCGTCGCCGGCGTTCTGACGGTCAACCACCGGCGCCATGCGCTTGAGGCTTTCCATCACTTGCTCTTCGGTGACGATGCCATGGCGCAGCCAGTTAGCGATGTGCTGGCTGGAAATACGCAGCGTTGCACGGTCCTCCATCAGGCCGACGTCGTTGATGTCCGGCACTTTCGAGCAGCCGACGCCCTGGTCGATCCAGCGCACCACATAACCGAGAATGCCCTGGCTGTTGTTGTCCAGTTCGTTCTTGATCTGCTCAAAGGTCCACTGTGGGTTCACCGCCAGCGGGATGGTCAGGATGTCGTCTACCGAGGCATGCGCACGTTTGGCCAGCTCGGCCTGACGGGCGAACACGTCAACCTTGTGGTAGTGCAGCGCGTGCAACACAGCAGCAGTCGGCGACGGTACCCAGGCGGTATTGGCACCGGCCAGCGGGTGGGCGATTTTCTGTTCGAGCATCGCCGCCATCAGGTCAGGCATGGCCCACATGCCTTTACCTATCTGAGCGCGACCTTGCAGGCCGGTGCTCAGACCGATATCGACGTTGGAGTTCTCGTAGGCGCCGATCCATTTTTCCGCCTTCATGTCTGCCTTGCGCACCATCGGGCCGGCTTCCATGGAGGTGTGGATTTCATCGCCCGTGCGGTCGAGGAAACCGGTGTTGATGAACACCACACGTTCGCTCGCCGCCTTGATACAGGCCTTGAGGTTGATCGTGGTTCGACGCTCCTCGTCCATGATCCCGACTTTGAGGGTGTTGCGCGGCAGGTCCAGCACGTCTTCGATGCGACCGAACAGCTCATTGGTGAACGCGGCTTCTTCAGGGCCGTGCATCTTCGGCTTCACGATGTAGATCGAGCCGGTGCGGGTGTTTTTGCGCGAGGTGTTGCCGTTCAGGTTGTGCATCGAAGCCAGGCAAGTCACCAGGCCATCGAGAATGCCTTCCGGCACTTCGTTACCGTCTTTGTCGAGGATCGCGTCGATGGTCATCAGGTGACCGACGTTACGCACGAACAGCAACGAACGACCGTGCAGGCTCAGTTCACTGCCATCGACAGCGGTATAGGTGCGGTCGGCGTTCATGGTGCGGGTAAAGGTCTGACCACCCTTGGCGACGCTTTCCGACAGATCACCCTTCATCAGGCCGAGCCAGTTGCGGTAGATCACCACTTTGTCATCGGCATCGACAGCGGCAACGGAGTCTTCGCAGTCCATGATGGTGGTCAGCGCGGCTTCCATCAGGATGTCTTTGACGCCGGCTGCGTCGGTCTGGCCAATCGGGGTGCTGGCATCGACCTGGATTTCGAAATGCAGGCCGTTGTTTTTCAGCAGGATCGCGCTCGGTGCAGCGGCATCGCCCTGGAAGCCGATCAGTTGCGCGTCGTTGCGCAGGCCGGTGTTGCTGCCGCCTTTAAGGGCGACCACCAGTTTGCCGTCGACGATCTTGTAGCCGGTGGAGTCGACGTGGGAGCCGGCCGCCAAAGGCGCCGATTCGTCGAGGAAGGCACGGGCGAAAGCGATGACCTTGTCACCACGCACCTTGTTGTAGCCTTTGCCTTTTTCCGCGCCGTTGGTTTCGCTGATGGCGTCGGTGCCGTAGAGCGCATCGTACAGCGAGCCCCAACGGGCGTTCGAGGCATTGAGCGCGAAGCGGGCGTTCATGACCGGCACCACGAGCTGTGGGCCGGCCATGCGGGCGATTTCGTCATCGACGTTTTGCGTCGTTGCCTGGAAATCGGCCGCTTCTGGCAGCAGATAACCGATGTCTTGCAGGAAGGCTTTATAGGCCACGGCGTCGTGTGGCAGACCGGCACGGGATTGGTGCCAGCCATCGATACGAGCCTGGAAATCATCGCGTTTGGCGAGTAGGGCTTTGTTCTTCGGCGCCAGGTCATGGATGACCTTGTCGGCACCGGCCCAGAACTTATCGGCGGTGAGGCCGGTACCGGGAATGGCTTCGTTGTTCACGAAGTCGAACAGGACTTTGGCGACCTGCAGGCCACCGACTTGAACGTGTTCAGTCATTGCTTGCCTCACTCTGCTCAGCTATTTCGCTTTTCAGCTCTTCAATTTAACAATGAAGCCTTTGGCCATTTAAACCACAAACCCCTCTACCAGTACATGCCCATTACGGGCGGCTGGGTTGGGACCGATCAACGGCTTGGGGCCTTGCTGACAGGGCTTTCAGGGTTGCGAACGTGCCTGCGGCAGACATCGATCCAGCGTTATGTAGTGCGCGCTGCGGCATACTACATGATGAATTGCGGTTGTGAAAATCAGACTAATTACGTCGTTCTGCGACCACATGACGCATTGCGGTCACGGCGCGGAGCAGGATGTTCTCAAAAAACCAGTGGATTGTTCCAGTTAAATATCGAAAGTTGTACACGATTTGTTGTTCGCAGGTTCATCGGTTGCGACCCTATCGCGAGCAAGCTCGCTCCCACAAAGGCCTGCGCGATCCCTGTGGGAGCGAGCTTGCTC
>NZ_JBGCUL010000185.1:0-6913 GCF_054177685.1 Pseudomonas sp. P5_A2_2 | reverse complement strand
GTGCAACGCCTCGGACATTTCACTGCGGTGATCGGAAATGTTCGGCAATACACAGATGCCACTGGTGAAGATCGGTTCGAAGACGAAGGAGTGGCCGCTCTTGCTGTCGTGCTCGTCCATCGGTTTGGTGTCGAACGTCTTGTTCATGTACGAGTGCTGTTGGGCCAGACCGAATTCCGAGGCCATGCCCGAACCGGTACCGCCACCGGCACTGAAGATCGAGAAATACAGGCGCGACTGGTTGGCCTTGATGCCGCAGCTGTCGATCAGGTACGAGTGGATCATCTTCCAGTCAGGGCTGGAGAAACGCTGGGTGTCCTTGTTCAGGATGATCTTGGCCAGGTACTGGCCGAGGATCGGCGCGTTACCGGCACCACCGGCGTGGACTTCCGACAAGTCCATGATTTTCATCTTGCTGTAGTCGCGCAGGAAACCGCTTTTTTCGCCCTTGCGCGAGAAACGGATGCGTCCGGCGATGTCCTTGTCCAGGTCGCCGAGCATCACCAGTGGCTCGACCAGAAACACCGGCTTGGTGTTTTTGTTCTGGCCCAGGCGCAAGTTGTTGCGGATCCACTGGGCCGGGCTGTAGCCCTTTTCGGCAAAACGCTTGTCTGGCGACAGGCGATCTTCGTTGTTGAATTCGTTGAGGTAGAACTTGCGGGCGTTGTACACCAGCTCCGCCACGTCCAGCGCAATGTTCGAGCCGCAGCGGCCCAGGCCGATCAGGCACACCGACGGGAATTCCTGATCGCTGTGCTGTTCGCTGTCGCCTTCCAGGTGCGGTGCGCGCGGGAACACCATGTCGCGCAGGCCGTCGAGGTTGTCGAGGATGCGGTCGGTGTTGGTTTCGGTGAAGTACAGGTATTGCTGGGTTGCCAACGGGCGCGATTGAATCAATGGCTTCGGTGATGACGGGCTGTTGGCCGCGGGGCTCAGCGTCAGATCGGTTACCGCAGTGGCCGGGTTGTTTTTAGAAGTCATTGTTCGCCATCTACCTGGGCTGATTGGTTGGCCGACTCGCAGTCGTCGAACCGTCACGGAATAGAATCGCGTCTTTTTTCAGCGCGTATTTGGACCATGCCTTGGTCCTTGGCCTGAGCATCACTCGGCGTGAATCCTTTCCTGAGTCATGATGGATCGGCCAATATTTGGCGATCTTTAATCAAAAGGAGGCAAAATGATGTCAACGTTACCTTCGCTGGGGTTTGCCGGGGTCGGCCTGATGGGGTTGCCAATGTGCCGGCGCCTGCTGGCGGCGGGTTATCCGCTGGCGGTATGGAATCGCAATCCGGACAAGTGCAAGCCACTGGTGGAGGCCGGCGCACGCCAGGTCGCCAGCCCGGCCGAACTGTGCCAGCACGCTGACGTAGTGATGTTGTGCCTGGCGGATACGTCGGTCGTACGCGAGGTAGTGTTTGGTCCGGCAGGCATTATCGAGGGGGCAAAGAAAGGCCAGTTACTGGTGGACTTTTCCAGCCTGGAGCCCAATGCCACGCGGGAAATGGCCGTAGAACTCGCCGGTAAAACCGGCATGGGCTGGCTCGACACGCCGGTGTCCGGTGGTGTGGTCGGGGCTGAAACCGGGAGCCTGGCCATCATGGTTGGCGGTGACGCGCAGGACCTGGAACGGGTCCGCCCTGTCCTGTTGAACCTGGGGCAGCGTGTGACGCACATGGGCGGTGTCGGGGCAGGGCAGGTGACCAAGGCGTGCAATCAGATGATCGTCGCCTGCAATGCCTTGGTGATTGCCGAAGTGGTCGCGTTGGCGGAACGTTCCGGGGTTGATGCCAGCCTGATCGCCGAAGCGCTGGCCGGCGGTTTTGCCGATTCGAAACCCTTGCAGATCCTCGCCCCACAGATGGCGGAAAACCGTTTCGAGCCGGTCAAGTGGCACGTGCGCACGTTGCTCAAGGATCTGGATACCGCGGTAAAGTTTTCGCGAGAGCAAGGCTCGGCGACACCGATCAGCGGCCTGGCCGCGCAGTTGATGCGCCTGCATGGGAGTCAGGGTTTCCTTGAAAAAGACCCGTCTACATTAGTACAGATGTACCGTGAGCCAGACTCAGCGTCGTGACGGTATAGGCGTGCTTGCGCTGGTTGATTTCGTTCAGCACCGGATGCAGCTCGGCCAATGGCACCGGCCGACTGAGCAAATAGCCCTGAACGAAGTCACAGCCATGGTTTTCCAGGAACTGATATTGCTCGAAGGTTTCGACCCCTTCGGTGACCACTTGCAGGTGCAGGGTATGGGCCATGACGATGATCGCCTGGACAATCTCCATGTCCTGGGTGGCCTTGGGGATGTCCTGGATGAAGGAACGGTCGATTTTCAGCGTGTTGAGGGGCAAGCGCTTGAGGTAGGCCAGGGATGAATAGCCGGTGCCGAAGTCATCGATCGACAGCGACACGCCGAGGGCACGAATCTGTCGCAGCAACATCAGTGTGTTGGCGATATTGCCCATCAAGGCGTTTTCCGTGACTTCCAGTTCCAGGCGGTGGGCCTCCACTCCGGCGGCTCGCAATGCGTACTCGATTTCATCGGCCAGTTCTACGCGCGCCAGGCTCAGGGGCGAGCAATTCACGGCGATCTTGAGGTCTACGCAACCCAGGCGCAACAACTCGCCCAGATCCTCGCAGGCCTTGCGCAGCACCCAGTTGTCCAGTTCGGCGATCAGGCCGTTGGCCTCGGCGATGGCGATAAAACGATCCGGCACGAGGAAACCATGGACCGGGTGTTGCCAGCGGATCAAGGCTTCAAGCTTGCTGATCTGACCGGTCTTGAGGTCATAGATCGGCTGGTAATAGAGCATCAGGCCAGTGTCTTCACGCAAGGCATTGCGCAGTTCTTCTTCCAGTTGCAGTTCCAGTGTGGCGCGGGTTTTCAGGTTGGCGCTGAAAAAGCTCAGGCCGTTGCGGCCACCGCCCTTGGACTGATACAGCGCAAGGTCGGCGTTCTTCAGCAGTTCTTCACACGTCTTGCCATCCTCCGGAAACAGGCTGATGCCGATGCTGGTGGTCATGACCATGCGCCTGCCGGCCAGTTCGATGGGCTCCTTCATTTTCAGCATGATGCGTTGGGCCATCTGCCGCRCCTCTTCACGATCATGCAGGTCGATGAGCAGGCAGAACTCGTCGCCGCCGAAACGCGCGACCACATCCTCGTGACCGCGAACCGAACTCTTGATGTGCCCGGCAAGCACTTTGAGCAGTTCGTCACCGGCATCGTGGCCAAGGCTGTCGTTGATCCGCTTGAAATGGTCGATGTCCAGGAACATGACCGCCAGCATCCCGCCTTTGCTGGTTTTCTCGATGAGTTTTTCGGCGAAGACCTGGTTGAATCCGCGGCGGTTGATCAGGTTGGTCAGCGCGTCGTGGTGCGCCACCTGTTGCAGCGACATGCGCGCCTGGTCCAGCTGGCCGAGCAGGGAGTTGACCCGTTGCAGGTCGTGGTCCTTGCGTTGCAGTTTCTTGTCCGCCAGCGCCGCGCTGATGCTGCTGCCGATGATCAGCAGGGTCATGACCGCCACGGTCAGTGCCAGTTGCAGTTGGCTGTGATCGCCGGTTTGCGCTGGCAGGCTGCCTTCGGGTAGTACCAGGTTGAAGGCGGCCATGGCAGTGAGGTGCATGCTGAGGATGCCAGCCCCGAGCAACAGGCTGGCGCAGTATTTGGTGAGCTGATGCAGCATGCCGGCGCCGTCGCGCAGATACCACGCCAGTAACAAGGCTGCCAGTGCGGCACCGATCGCGATCACGATGGAAAGGGCAAACAGGCCCGGATGGTAATAGACCGAGGCATTGGAGTGCATGGCCGTCATGCCCACGTAATGCATGGTCGCGATACCCAGGCCGATCCCGATCGATGACGTGAGGCACTGTCGCAAACTCAGCTCGGGAAGGCTGAGGGTATGCATGGCCAGCCACGCGGCGAGCAGCGCGATGGTTAGCGAGAACACCGTGACAGGCAGTTGGTAGTGAAGATCGATAGGCGCCTGGAATGCCAGCATCCCGACGAAGTGCATGGCCCAGATACTGCCGGCCAGGCATCCGCTGCCGACCCAGCGCCAGAGCGTTTGGGAAGCGGATTTTTCAGCGTGAGCAACCCGTTCGGCCATGTCCAGTGTCGCGAAGCTGCCGACACAGGCGACCAGATAAGCCAGCAGCACCAGAAAAGGGTCATGTGTGCAGTTAAGTATGAGCTGCCCACTCTCTGGTAGCTCGGTAAGGAAATGCAAACCAAGCCACTCCATAGCATGCCCCCATCGTTATCCATCAGGCCGGCGCAAGGAGCGTCGGCGAATGTCCTGGAGTATAGAGGGCATGGGTGGAGCACAAGTGATAGTGGCACATTGATGCCAATGATTTTGGCATTAGCCTAATAGCGATTAGTGCTAATGCTCAGGCGATTTGCTTCTGAGGCGTCTCGAATGCGGGTTGCAAGGCCGGCAAGCCGAATGCGGCACGGGCCGCGTCGCAATCGGGATTGGCCAGGCCATCGACCCACGATGCGTCGAATTCCCGGCAGGTACTGGAGCGTTTTTCGTAAATCGAGCACTGCACCGTACTGCCCACGTCCCCCACCAGGCTGGTGCAGCGCACGGGTTTGCAGCCGGTGCCGAGCATCGCGACCCGACTGGGGCTGATCTGCTCGACAAGCTCATCGGGTACCGTTCCCCCGGACGAGGCGCATTCCCCCCAGAAAAATGACACGCGAAAATGAGAACAGCAGGCACCGCAATTCAGACACGGACTGGCTTCGGACATGGGCGATTATCGTAAAGAGGGGTGGAGACACAGGGGGGAAACAAGGCCGCTATTCTAGGCTTCGCCAACGGCTTGGGAAGGGGGGGCGAAAGGTATTTTTCAACGACCGGACGGACTGCGAAATACCCGCCCTGCGAAAGCTCCTACAAGTTGCGACCCATGGGTTGGTATCAGCCTGGCGAATAATGAAAGACAGTTGTGGCCGGCCTGTCTAGATTGCAAATTCCGGGGGCAGTGACGCCCCAAAAACAATAAAAGAGACGGACCCATGCAGAACTCGACCCAAGCGGCCAATGCCTGGCGCATTCTGTTCCTGTTGTTCCTGGCCAACCTGTTCAATTTTTTCGACCGCACCATCCCGGCCATCATCATCGAGCCCATCCGCATGGAATGGCACCTCAGTGATTTCCAGTTGGGGATCATCGGGACGGCATTCACCATCGTCTACGCCATTGCCGGCTTGCCATTGGGGCGCATGGCCGATACCGGCTCGCGCAGCAAGCTGATGGGTTGGGGGCTGGCGGTGTGGAGCGGGCTGACGGCCATCAACGGCATGGTGGGCAGTTTCTGGAGCTTCCTGATCGTGCGCATGGGCATCGGTATCGGCGAGGCCAGTTACGCGCCAGCCGCCAATTCGCTGATTGGCGACTTGTTCCCGGCGCACCGCCGGGCTCGCGCCATGGGTATCTTCATGCTCGGGCTGCCGTTGGGGCTGTTGCTGGCGTTCTTCACCATCGGTGCGATGGTCAAGGCCTTCGATAGCTGGCGCGCGCCGTTCTTTATCGCAGCGGTGCCCGGACTGGTCCTCGCGGTCTTCATGTTTTTCATCAAGGAACCGAAACGCGGCGCCGCCGAGAGCGTTCAAGTGTCGCAGGAAAAGATCGACCGGCCGATCCGTCGGGTACTGGCTGTGCCGACCTTCCTGTGGCTGGTCATGGCCGGCCTGTGTTTCAACTTCGCCACCTATGCCTGTAACTCGTTTCTGGTGCCGATGCTGCAACGGTACTTTCTCATGCCGTTGCAGGATGCCGCGGTCGCCACCGGAGTTATTGTCGGCGTGACCGGGTTGGTCGGCCTGACCCTCGGTGGCTGGATCGCGGACAAGATTCACCAGCGGATTGCCAACGGGCGGCTGTTGTTTGCGGCCTTCAGCCTGATGATTTCGACGGTCTGCACCGCGTGGGCGCTGCATTCCGGGCGCATCGAGATCGGTGTGTTTGTCGCCGTCTTCAGTCTCGGTTGGCTGTTCGCCTACAACTTCTACACCTGCGTGTACACGGCGATACAGGATGTGGTCGAGCCGCGGTTGCGGGCGACGGCCATGGCGCTGTTCTTTGCCGGGCTGTATCTGTTGGGCGGCGGTTTGGGGCCGGTGGTGGTCGGGGCCTTGTCGGATCACTTTGCCCACACGGCGATGCTCGAGGCAGGTGCGGAACAGATGACTGAGGCGTTTAAAGCGGTCGGCCTGCATGACGCGATGTACCTGATTCCGGTGGCGCTGTTGTTCACGGTGGTGTTTCTGGTGCTGGCTTCGCGGTGTTTTGTGCGCGATGCCAAGCGGATGAAGGAAGGGTTGGTGGCAGTGATTGAGTCAGAAAATACTGTGGTGACTGCTTAACCGCCATCGCGAGCAAGCTCGCTCCCACAGGTTCTGTGTACGACACGGACACTGTGGGAGCGAGCTTGCTCGCGATGAGGCCGTCAGCAGCACTACTGAAATTGAAGTAAAAAAAAGGCCCGCATCACTGCAGGCCTTCTTTTTATGGCGGTGGAGGAGGGTTGTTAACCCGCCACCAACACCCGAATCGCTTCCAGTCGCAGCGCAGCCTTATCGAGCATGGCCAGGCCTTGCTCGCGTTGTTTGCGCAGGGCAACCAGTTCGCTGTCGCGTACGGTCGGGTTGACCGCTTGCAGCGCGGTCAGGCGTGCCAGTTCTTCTTCGGTATCGGCGGCCAGGCGACGCTGCGCCTCGGCGACACGTTCAGTGTGACGGGGCAGGATCTTCGCTTCACCGGCGTTGATCCGTGGCGTCAACTGGTCACGCTGGGCCTGGATGAACTTGTTGGCGCTGGCACGCGGCACGCTTTCAAGCTGATCGTTCAAGGTTTCGAACGAAACGCGGGCCGACAGGTCGTTGCCATTGGTATCGAGC
>NZ_JBGCUL010000184.1:0-6955 GCF_054177685.1 Pseudomonas sp. P5_A2_2 | reverse complement strand
ATCGGCTGCCTATGCCAAAAATATGAATCCACCCTTGAACTACGAGCGCCTTGTTAATGGTTTGGCAGCGGCTGACAACATCGGCTCACGCCTGACAAATGCCAAGTCATCTGCCTTGTGATCCGGCTTCAATCAACGGCCCGCGCTGTCTTATAAATACAAAAAGTGAGATCGTAAAAATGAACGAAAAAACTGTGCCACATATTCACGAACTGCTGAAAGACTCTCCTAAAAACTGGGGCAAATGGGGCCCGGACGACGAGGTAGGCGCTCTCAACTATTTGACTGGCGTTGAAGTACTCAAGGGCATTGCCGAGGTCAAGCAAGGCAAGACCTTCACATTGCAGGTCCGAATGGCCGATCCCAAAGGCGACCCGATCTGGCCTGGGCGCTCGCAGGCCAAACGGATGAATATCATGGACAGGGGCCATTACAACTGCGGCAAGGGCCCGCATTTTCCGGGGTCTTATGAGTATGCCGATGACGTGATGTTTTTTCATCTTCAGGGGTCGACTCAATACGATGCCTTAGGTCACGTTTGGTATGACGATCAAATCTGGAACGGTTATGACGCTGATACCACGATCGGTTCATTGGCCAAGGCCAGCGTCGCACCGATCGGCGAGCGAGGTGTGGTCGGGCGAGGCATTCTGATCGACATCGCGCGGTATCGCGGCAAGGACGTTCTTGACCCTGGCGAGACTTTTAATCATGTGGACTTGATGAAGGCCGCTGAAGCTCAAGGTGTGACGATTCAGAAACGTGACATCCTGATCATCAGAACTGGCTGGATTGGCTCTTTTTACTACCGAGACCCAGAAGAGTTTTATAAAGATTTCATCGAGCCGGGTCTCACTTACAGCCCGGAGTTGGTCAGTTGGTTTCACGAGATGGAAATTCCCAACCTCGTCACCGACACCATCGCCAACGAAGTGACAGTTGATCCCGTCTCGGGTGTGGCATTGCCTCTTCACAATGCCCTGATGCGTAACCTGGGCGTCACGTTGACCGAGATCGCGCAACTGGATCCTCTGGCGGCGGATTGTGCCGAGGACAATCAATGGACGTTCCTCTATACCGCAGCGCCTTTGAAGGTGGTTGGCGGCACCGGGGCGCCGGTCAACCCGATCGTTATCAAATAGAATCGACGCTTTAGGGGGGCTTCGGATCCCCTCTTTTTAGTGTGCTCGAATCATCCCTTCCAATTTAAAAAGTTGTTAGCATAACGATCGGTCCTACCTCGAAAAAACCGAGGCTTGGTCGCTGATTGGCGGCGATCGTCAGTCACCGCGCCGTTCCAGGAATGCTGACTTTTTAATGAAAAAAAATGAAAAGCCCAAACTTAAAGACGTTGCCGAATTGGCGGGTGTATCCATCGGCAGTGCATCCCGGGCGCTCTCAACTCCCCACTTGGTAAAACCTGCGACGCTCGAAAAAGTTGCGGCGGCGGTCCTCAAGCTTGGCTATGTCCGAGATGGAGCAGCGAGGGCGCTCGCTTCGCGCCGAACCCACAGCATCGGTGCGATCTTTCCCACGTTCAACAACCCCGTATTCGCCGAAGCGGTTCAGGCCCTTCAGCAGCGTCTGAATGAGTTGGGTTACCACCTGATCATTTCGTCCCATGAGTATGACCAGGAGCGCGAGCTGATCAATGTGCGCAACATGATTGAGCGGGGTGTTGAGGGGTTGTTGCTAGTGGGGACGGAACACAGTCCAGTAGTGTATGACGCGCTTGATGCCTCGCATTGCCCCTTAATCCTGATGTGGTCATTGGACGGTTCTCACCCTCACCATTGCGTTGGTTTCAGCAACGAAGAAGGGGGACGCATGGTGGCTAAACATCTTGTGGATCTAGGTCACAAGAATATTGCAATGATCAGTGGAGTTGTGGCCTACAACGAGCGGGCTAAATACCGGCTCAAGGGGGTTGCAGATACATTGAAGGAGGCGGGGATTGAGCTGGCGCCCACGCAGATCATTCAGCAGCCGTTTACGCTGGAAGGCGGCCGGGCGGGGCTCAGGATGGCGATGGAGCTGACGCCAAGGCCAACTGCAATTGTCTGTAGTACGGACGTAACCTGTATGGGGGCCATTGCAGAAGCGCGCTTACAAGGCATCCATGTGCCTACAGAGTTGTCCATTACCGGTTTTGATGACATCGACTTCGCGGCGGTCTCGGTACCAGCGCTCACGACTGTTTGTGTACCCTCGACCGACATTGGCATCAGTAGCGCTAATAACATTATTGCGATGATCGAAGGCCGGCCGGTTGCCAGGCGTGAGCGTGTTCAAATTGATCTTGTAGTAAGGCAAAGCACCGCCCCTGTGAAGTCCTGATTCCGACGGCTACATGCTCGGCGGAGGACTCTCGCTCCCTATGACTGTGCGTCACAGGTGGTTTGAAATTGTAGCTATTTTCATCGCGGGATCACTGCCATAACCTTTCAGTCAGCGGAAATCAGAGCGCACTCATCGTGCTGTGAATTCGTTAATAAAAACTGAGAGGTCCAGTAATGAATACTCCTGTCAAACCTGATGAACTCGCGATTCCGTATCAGTTGCCCCAAGTTCCCTACATGACGCCAGACATGGTTCACCCGGGTGTAATGACCCAATGGCTGGAAGATGACGAGTTGTGGGTACCAGTCACCAAATCTGTTTCGTTCAAGCCTCTTCTGCTCAACACAAGTGGCGGGTATTACATCAACCTTCTGCGTGTGCGCCAGGCCGGCGTGCTTTCTCGTCACCGGCACACCGGCGGCGTGCATGCGATCGTTCTGAAGGGGCGCTGGTATTACCTCGAACACGATTGGGTAGCCGAAGAGGGCTCTTTTGCGTATGAGCCTCCAGGTGAAACTCACACCCTGTTCGTGCCTGAAGATGTCGAAGAAATGATCACCTGGTTCCACGTTCAAGGTGGCTACACTTACGTCGATCCTCAGGGTGTTGCAGTGGGCTATGAAGACGTTTTTACCAAGCTCGAATCCGCCCGCGCTCACTATAAAGCGCTGGGTTTGCCAGACGACTACATTGAGCAGTTCATCCGGTAACTCGGACCATAAAAAACGCGCTTCGGCGCGTTTTTTTATGGTCGCTCAGGGAGCATGAGTCTGAACAATTTACGTTAGGATAGGGCATGGACAATTACTCACAGCTACTCGCCTTTATCTGGTCTACCGAGTGTGGAAGCTTTTCGGCTGCTGCTCGCGCTCATAACATTACTCCATCGGCAGTCAGTAAATTGATCACTCGATTGGAGGACCGACTGCAAGTTCGGCTTTTCCAGAGAGGGTCACGCATTCTGACGCTGACCGAGGAGGGCGCCGCTTACCTGCGTAGTGCCAAGGCAGTCGTTGAGGCCATGAACGAGGCTGACTCCTTGGCTGAAGCGCTGCCCTCGAGAGTCAGTGGAACCCTTCGTATTCACACCATGACCTCTTTTGCCAAGCACCAAATAGTGCCTTGGCTTCCTGAGTTTCTGGATTTGTATCCATCACTGGATGTTGAAATTCAGTTGGGTGCGCAATTCGTTGACCATTTCGAACAGGGGCTCGATATCGCCATCCACAGCGGAGTGCTGCCCAGCTCTTCGCGTATAGCCAAGCGAATAGGTGAGTGTGAATGGCTGATCTGTGCGTCGCCGCAGTACTTGTCCGGGCATGGTATTCCGGCTAAACCGGCAGATCTGTTGGACCACCGATGCTTTAACTTCAGCTTTGTCAGCCCTTGGAACAAGTGGTCGTTTCTTCAAGACGGTGAGGGGGTCTCGGTCCCCGTTACAGCCAGTGCGTCTTTTACTCAAGGTGATCTACTGCGAGACATGGCCCTGTCGGGGGCCGGGGTCGTAAAACTTGCCGATTTCCACATTGGACTCGATGTAAAAGCCGGAACGCTGGTGCCACTGCTGGAGGAGTTCAAGTCAGGGGTTATTGAACCTATCTATTTGTTGTATTCAGATCGAAAACACCTGAGTCCACGTATTCGGGTATTTATCGAGTTCTTCCAGAACAAGTGGCGTCAGAATCCTTGGAAGGTGACTTGAAAATCTAACCTGTGTAGAGCGTGATGGTGTTAGTGGAAGCATTAGCAGTGCGGAGCACCGCGTGATTAATCGGCCAAACGTTATTTAGCAATACACAGACGTTGTTGCCCTCTAACTTCCAATAGCTCGACAAAGGCGCGTACCTTCTCGGGGCGAAAACGTGGCAACTCGGATCATACCTGTGTTCCGGTGGGTTTGATGTGCGACGGACCCTCCGGTGGCGATCAGCGTCTGTTAGCCATTTGTCCAGTGATGGCGGCCCTATGGGGCAGAAGCGCAGAAGCGCGACAACCGGGAAAGCTGTCGCGCTCTGACTTTCGACTCAGCGGTTGGCGTCGACCAGACCAGCCTCAATGAAGCGTACTGAGCTCTCCATCGCCTGCTGACCTTCTGGCAGCATGCAGTAGTAGAAGTGCCAGGCGTGGAACATTGCAGGCCACACTTCCAGATTGACTCGGACACGGTTGTCCGCCAAGTGGTTTGCAAGGCGCATAGCGTCACTTAACATCAGCTCGTTCTCGCCAATCTGTACCAGAATTGGTGGGAGTCCTGTGACGTCCGCAAAAACAGGAGAAGCCAAAGGGTGGTTGGCCAGCGTGTCGCCCAGGAATGCTCTGGCAAGGATATCCAGAACAGGCTTGGAGTTCAGCGGATCGAGGCCTTCACGGTTGCTCATGGAGGCGCCTGTGTGTTCAAGGTTTGCCCAAGGCGAGATGGAGGAACCGACCGCAGGCAATGGAAGCCCTTTGGATTTTGCCGCCACCATGACGCTTACAACCATCGCGCCGCCAGCTGACTCGCCTGAAAATGCAATCTTGGTTGCTGGGATTTTTTGTTCAAGCAACCACTCATATGCGCGCAAAGTGTCGTCGATGGATGCTGGAAACTTATGCTCTGGAGCAAGGCGGTAGTCAGGCATGTACACCCGGGCTCCAAGCATTTTTGCGTAGTTGCCGCCAATGCCATGGTAGCCGTCAGGACGACCAACTATGTACGCCCCACCGTGGATGTACATTAAGACTGCGTCGGTCTTGACCTCATCCGGAGTTACCAGCGTGCCAGGGACACCGCCCATGTCTACGCCTTCAAACTTGACCCCAGCAGGCGCCGGATTCTGCGCAAGCATTTTTGCATAGGAATCGCGGATATCGCTCATTTTCGTGTTGGTATCGATTCCCTTAAGAACAGGTACCAAATCGCTCAGGCTGTTGGCCCAGGTTTGAACGGCTGTTTGTACTTCGGTATTCATATTGACCTCAATAGATCGGTGGGCAATGGAGTGGCTAATTGAGATATTATTCTTATTATTAGGGAATTTGGTTCCCTATAACGGGTGCAAAGGCRCCCCCACCATTGTGAGAAGCTGAGGTCGTATGGAAATTCATAACCTGAACGACATCGCCGCTTTCGTAAGCTCCGTAAATGCTGGAAGCTTCACTGCTGCGGCCAAGCAACTAGGTCTTACCCGTTCGGCAGTGGGTAAGTCGATTGTCAGGCTAGAGACCCGATTGCGGGTGCGTTTACTCAACCGCACAACCCGCAGCCTGAGCATGACGGATGACGGTCAGGTTCTGTATGAGCGATGTGTTGGGGTCTTACAGGATCTCGACGATGTTGAGGACGCGCTCGCGTTTCGTCGTTCGACACCTAGTGGGAGATTGCGGATGAGCCTGCCAGTTGCCTTGGGCAGGCTTCACGTTCTTCATCACATCGAATGCTGTTTGAAAGATTGGCCCTCGCTCAGCATCGACGTCACGTTCTCGGACAGGCTGGTAGACCTGATCGATGAGGGGTTCGACTTAGCCATGCGCATTGGCCCTCCCAAGGAGGACTCTCGATTGCTCACGCGCACGGTGGCTTATCAGCAAATGATCACCTGTGTTTCGCCCAAGTATCTGGCTGAGCATCCAAAGCCTCAAACACCCGAAGATCTGTCCGCGCACGAGTGCCTGCATTTCGTGAGTGGGGGGAGATTGCTTCCCTGGAATTTCCGTGTGAAAGGTCAGCCTGTTTCGGTCACTCATGCTGGGCGGCTGCAGATGGACAGCGCTGAAGCGTTGCATCAAGCAACTATCGCAGGCTTGGGAATTGCGACGCTTCCGTCCTACGTGGTTAACGATGAGCTACGCAGCGGCAAGCTCGTTCAACTGCTTGCAGAGTATGTCGAGGCAGCAGAGCCTATCCGGGTGATCTACCCCAGCAAGCGACACCTGTCCCCCAAGATACGCCTCTTCATCGATAAGCTTGTAGAGGCATGGTCACCTTGTCCGCCATGGGAGCAGCGTTCGGCTGACAATGTCCATCCTGCCTGATGGGAGGATTTTGCCAAAGGAGTGCAGTCTGTCGGCGTCAACAGGTTGATCGTCATCATCGTGTACACCAGGCTGCACTTAGCCTCCAGCACCAACCTTTCGTTGATCATTTGCAAGGCTGATTGCCCACCAGCTTGCGGCATAGCGCATTGAGATAGGCAGCACTAATGCCGACATCCACCGCGTACTGCTCGATGGTCAAATGATCGCGAAATCTTGCTTCGAGGGAGTGAGTAAATGCCTGCAAGTCGCCGCGCCCGCGATCGTTGGCGTTTCGGTCTGCGGAAGTTTCGACGCTGACCTGCCGGTTTACCCACACCAGTAGCAGAGTGATCAGAGCAATTAACAAATTATCCCGATTAGCCTTTTGGCTGCGATATGCGGTGGCGCCAATCAGGCGTTCCGGCTTGATGTCGAACTGCGTTTCGACGCGGTCGATCATGGCCTTGGTGCTCTCGATCTCGGCTGTCCAATGAGCCGGTGTGGGTTCCACACCCACGATGACGCCGTGCTTGGTATCGATCGGATAGTTCGTGGAACAGGCGTAGAACGCCGAGCCACCTGGAGCTTCGGTTCAGAGGGCTTGAGGATCCGTCAGCGA
>NZ_JBGCUL010000183.1:0-7006 GCF_054177685.1 Pseudomonas sp. P5_A2_2 | reverse complement strand
GCCTTCGATGGGTGCGCGCCCCTCGAACTCGAGGCCAAGTTCGGTGAAGAATTCGATGGCAGCGTCGATGTCTTCTACAACGATGCCGATGTTGTCCATGCGCTTGACCGTCATGATGTCTCCTTGCTGTCCAACTTAGCCGTCCAACGTAGTAGCCGAACACCTAGCTTGGCATTCCCGGGCAAGACGACAAAATAAACAGACCAGCGGATCCCCCCGCTCAACCGATGTTGCCTCAGGCACGCCAGGCGGGATTCTCGATCAGTAGCGCCATGCCCTGCCCGCCGCCAACACAGGCCGCGGCGACGCCATAACGCAGATTGTGCTCACGCAGTTGTCGGGACAGGGTCAGCACCAGGCGCAAGCCACTGGCGGCCAAGGGGTGGCCGAGTGCCAACGAACCGCCCTTAACGTTCAGACGCGAAGGATCCAGCTCCAGTTCCTGAGCCACCGCCAGGACCTGGGCGGCCTGGGCTTCGTTGATTTCAAAGCGGTCGATCTGCTCCAGGCTCAAGCCGCTGCGCTGCAACAGCAGGCGAATCGCCGGTGCCGGACCGATGCCCATGAACTCTGGCGCCACCCCGACCACCGCGCTGGCCCGCAACAAGGCCAGCGGTGTATCCCGACAGGCCGAAGCGCGCCCGACCAGGGCCGCTGCCGCGCCATCGACCACCGCACAACTGTTGCCGGCGGTTTGCACCCCGCCTTCGTGCACAGTGCGCAACCGGGCCAACGCCGCGATGTCTCCGGGCCGTGGGTGGCTGTCCTCACTCACCGTGGCGACACCGCGTGACAGGCGGATGCTGCGTGGCTGATAGCCTTGCAGTTCAAACACCTGATGCCCCACGGCAACGATCTCGGGTGCAAGCCAGCCAGCCTGGTGTGCCGCAAACGCCCGGTGGTGACTGGTACAGGCGTAGGCGTCCACCGCTTCGCGACTCAGCCCATAACGCCGCGCCAGGTTGTCGGCGGTGGTGATCATGTCCACCCCGGGAGCCGGGTCGTACAAGGCTTCCCAGAGAAAATCCTTGAACTGCACTTCTGTACCAAGGCGGAATCCGCCTCGATGGGTATAGGCCGCAATCGGATTGCGCGACATCGATTCGGTGGCCACGCACAGGGCCAATTGCACGCCGTCATCCAGTTGCCTGGCGGCCTGGCGCAGCAGTTCGAAACCGGTGGCGCAGATGCGTTGCACCCCCAGTGCCGGAACCGATTGCGCCACGCCGCTGTAGAGGCCGATGTGCCGTGGCAGCATGTAGGCATCGAAGCTGGCCTGGGCCATGGAGCCCGCCAGCACGCTGTCTACCGCCAGTGGGTCGACTTGCGCGCGAGCCAGTACTTCGCGCCCGACCTTGATGCCCAGGTCGATCGGTGAAACCTCGGCCAGTGCACCACCGAGGTCCACCCACGGCGTGCGCAGCGCATCGAAAATCGCCGCATCGGCAAAGGCCGAGTACTGCCCGCCTGTGTTCAGGACTTCGCTCCCGATTTCGCCCCGGCGCGCAGGATGGCCGGATCGAGCCCGCGATAGAGCGCCTCGACCTGCTCCGCGCGCCACTGCAATACCGCACGCTGATTGATCGAACCCTTGTCGGTGATTTCACCCCGGTCGATGGACGCCGGCTCGTCGAGCAAGGCGATCCACTCCAGGCGACTGGCATTGCCCGTGGCCTCGCGATTGAGTCGCTGCAACCAGCCGGCAAACCACTCGCGCACCGGTGCGCTGGCCAGCACCTCGGCGTCGCTGGCACTGGCCGCCAGCCCTGACAGTCGTCGACATTCAAACATCCGCGCAAAGACCAGCGCGCCCAGGCATTCACGATCCGGCGCGGTCACCACCAGGTCCTGGACATAGGGCGATCCTTCGAGCACCGCGCGGCTGCGCAAAGGTCCGACACTGACGAACACCCCGGATGACAACTTGAAATCTTCGGCGATGCGCCCGTCGAACATCAGCCCCAATTGCGGATCCCTCGGGTCGGCGAGCTTGAGTGCATCGCCGGAACAGTAGAAGCCCTGGGGGTCGAACGCTTCCAAGGTCTGCTGCGCTGACCGCCAGTAGCCGGGCATGATATGCGGCCCACGAAAACGCCCTTCCAGTTTGCCGTCCACCGGCACCAGGCGCACCTCGCAACCGGGCGCCGGCAGGCCGACGTAACCGGCCATGGACAACGGCCCGGTGGTGAAGGTGCAGGACGGCGAAGCCTCGGTCATGCCGAGCCCGGCCATCATGCGAATACGCTCACCGCAATGCTGTTCGCTGATCCGGTCGAGGCGGTCCCAGACACTTTGCGACAGACCGGCTGCGGCAAAGAAGAACAGGCTGATGCGCTTGAAAAAGATCTCCCGCAGTTCCGCGTCCTGCTCCAGTGCCGAGACCAGTTCTTCCCAACCCTTGGGTACGGTCAGGTAGGCGGTGGGCGACACTTCCTTGAGGTTACGCAGGGTCTGCGCGAAACCCTGCGCCGTCGGCTTGCCGTCGTCCAGGTAAAAGCTGCCACCGTTGTAGAGCACAATGCCGACGTTATGGCTGCCGCCGAAGGTATGGTTCCACGGCAGCCAATCCACCAGCACCGGCGGTTCTTCGCCGAACACCGGAAACGTCTGCAACAGCATCTGTTGGTTGGCGCACAGCATGCGTTGTGTGGTGATCACCGCCTTGGGTAGCTTGGTCGAGCCGGAGGTGAACAGGAACTTGGCGATGCTGTCCGGCCCCGTGCTGGCAAACGCGGCTTCGGCCTCGGCCCAGCCCTGCTGCTCGAGCAGGCTGGCAAAGCTGACCTGACGACGCCCCGCGACTTCGCCCCGGACGGTAATCATGGGCGTTTCAGCGGGTAGCACCGCCTCGATGGCACGCTGGTAGGCCGCGGCATCACTGACAAACACCAGGCCGGGTTGAAGCAGGTCGCAGACGTGACGCAGCTTGGCGAAATCCTGGGACAGCAGCGAATAGGCCGGCGACACCGGGCAGTAGGGAATGCCCGCGTACAGGGCGCCGAAGGCGAGCTGCAAATGCTCGATGTCATTGCCAGAGAGCAGCACCAGCGGTTTGTCCGCCGACAGGTCGTAGCTCAACAGGCTTTGGGCGATGGCCCGGACACTGTCGAGCATCTGCGCGTAACTGACCCGACGCCACTCACCGTCGGCCTGGCGAGCGGCGATAAAGGTCTGCTCGGGACGCACCCGGGCCCAATGCACCAGACGGTCGAGCAGTCGCGGTGGATACTCGGCCAATGGCTCTTGGGAGCGCATGTGCAATGCGCCCTGCTGTTCTGTCACCTCGACCGCTGCGCGACCGATGGACACGTGACGGTAGCGCGACGCGCCGGCCTGGGTGTGGGGTTGCGATCTGAATTCGGAACTCACGTGCTTGTTCTCCATCAAGGCACGCTACCACCAAGCCGCACGAATGGGCATGGTGGTGGCTGCAGCCTTTTTTATTGTTATTT
This sequence comes from Pseudomonas sp. P5_A2_2, assembly GCF_054177685.1. NCBI lineage: Bacteria > Pseudomonadati > Pseudomonadota > Gammaproteobacteria > Pseudomonadales > Pseudomonadaceae > Pseudomonas > Pseudomonas sp. P5_A2_2. The sequence continues at coordinate 3,554 of NZ_JBGCUL010000183.1, read as the reverse complement.
CTGCTGTTCAGATCGGGTAATGCCGCGGTCCATGCTGCAAGGTGACCCAGCGCAACTGGGTGAAATGCTCGATGGACGCCTTGCCGCCAAAGCTGCCGTAGCCGCTGGACTTGACCCCGCCGAAGGGCATTTGCGCTTCGTCGTGCACGGTCGGGCCATTGATATGGCAGATGCCCGACTCGACCCGTTGGGCCAGCGCCAGGGCGCGCCCGGTATCGCGACTGAAAATCGCCGCCGACAAACCAAACTCGGAATCGTTGGCCAGATGCAGCAACGCTTCATCGCCCTCCCCGCGCAGCAACACCGCCACCGGGCCGAAGGACTCTTCGCGATACAGACGCATGGTCTCGTTGACGCCATCGATCAGGGTCGGCTGCAAAATGCTGCCGTCCAGTTGCCCGCCGACCACCAGCCGCGCGCCCTTGGCCAAGGCATCGTCGATCAACCCCTTGATGCGCGTACCGGCACTGGCATCGACCAGCGAACCGAGCACCGAATCTGCCGCCGCAGGATCACCGGCGCGCAGGGTCTCGACCTTGGCCGCCAGCCTGGCGACAAAGGCGTCGGCGACCTTGGCATCGACGATCAGGCGTTCGGTGGACATGCAGATCTGTCCCTGATTGAAGTAGGCGCCGAAGGCAGCTGCCTCCACCGCCGCATCCAGGTCAGCATCATCGAGCACCAGCAACGGCGCCTTGCCGCCCAGCTCCAGCAAGGCCGGCTTGAGGTGGCGCGCCGAAAGCTCGCCGACAATGCGCCCGACATGGGTTGAACCTGTGAAGTTGACCCGCCGCACCGCCGGGTTGGCGATCAGCCGCTCGACAATCGCCGGGGCATCCGCCGGGGCATTGCTGATGACGTTGACCACGCCATCACCCAACCCGGCATCCTGCAAGACCTGGCCGATCAACCGATGCACCGCCGGACTCAATTCGGAAGCCTTAAGCACCACGGTATTGCCGCACGCCAACGGCATGGCGATGGCGCGGGTGGCGAGAATCACCGGGGCGTTCCACGGGGCGATCCCCAGCACCACACCGCAGGGTTGACGCAGGGCCATGGCAAAACTGCCCGGCACATCCGAGGGGATGACTTCGCCATTGATCTGGGTGGTCATCGACGCCGCTTCACGCAGCATGTTGGCCGCCAGCCGCACGTTGAAACCGTACCAGTTGGCCATGGCCCCGGTTTCACCGGCCGCGGCAATGAACTCTTCACTGCGCGCCTGCAACTGCTCGGCGGCCTTGAGCAAACGGCTGCGACGTTCATTGGGCGCCAGGGCGGCCCAGGCGGGAAACGCCGACTGAGCGGCAGCCACCGCGGCGTCGGCATCTTCCAGGGTCGCGGCGGCTACCCTCGATACCAGTTCACCGGTCACCGGGTTGCGGCGTTCGAAGGTCCGACCGTCGCGGGCAGGCAGCGACTGGCCGCCAATCAGCAGGGGCACGTCCAGCATGGTGATTCCTCTTTATTGTCTTTATCGGGAATGCATTCGAGCGATAGAGCGCGCCGGGGCGGACATGCACCCGGCGATCAGTCTCAGCGCTTGTAGGCCTGCAGACCGGGCTTGATGCTCTTGTCGTCGAGGAACTGCTTCATGCCCTGCTCGCGGCCACCTTCGGTGTCGAGCAGGCGCGACTGGTCGAGCTTGGCGTACAGGTAGTCCTCGTTCTGCTCCCAGGTCAGCTCGCGGCAGCGCTTGAAGCCATGCTTGGCCGCACGCAGCACCACCGGGTTTTTCTCCAGCAGGTTGCGCGCCAGATCCACCGTGACTTCACGCAGTTGCGCCAGGGGTACGCTTTCGTTGACCAGACCCATCTCGGCAGCTTTCTGCCCACCGAAGGTCTTGCCGGTCATGATGTAGTACAGCGACTGACGATGGCCCACGGTGTCGGCCATGGCCTTGCTCACCAGGTTGCCCGGCGGGATGCCCCAGTTGATTTCCGAGAGGCCGAACGTCGCTTCGTCGGCGCAGATCGCCAGGTCACAGGCCACCAGCGGGCTGAAGCCGCCACCGAAGCACCAGCCGTTGACCATGGCGATGGTCGGCTTGGCGTACATGCGCAGCAGTTTCCATTGCCATTGCGAGGCTTCGCGGCGGATTTTTTCCTGGAGGATCTCCGGGCCCGCGTCCACTTCGCGAAAGTATTCCTTGAGGTCCATGCCCGCGGTCCAGGCATCGCCGGCACCGGTCAGCACCAGCACGCCGGCCGCGGGGTCCTGCTCCAGGGTTTCCAGTACATCGATCATTTCCCGGTTGAGTGTCGGGCTCATGGCGTTGCGTTTTTCCGGGCGATTGAGAATGACCCAGGCGATGCCTTCTTCGATTTCGACCTTGACGGTTGTCCAGCGACCTTCGTAGTTGCTCATGGCGATGCTCTCTTGTTCTTGGCTTGAAGATGACTGGAAATTAAAGGACCTATATAGTTATGTCAATTAACTATTAATCGAATTAACCATTTTTTTATCTACCCGAAAATATCCTCCGAACCCATCACCATGAACGGCGGGCATAGCTATCAGCGGCCAACCCCGGCAAACTGGATACGCTTGTTAACCTCCACCTGTTCAGGATTCACCCGCAATGGCCAAGCCTTCTCCCCTCGCCGCCCCGAGCGAGTCCCCGTCCGCCACCGCCGAGCTGCAGGCACCGCTGGATTCGGCACTGGATGACCTGATCGGCTACGCGATGCGGCGCGCCCAACTCAAGCTGTTCCAGAACCTGATCGGTCGCCTGTCAGCCCATGACCTGCGCCCCGCGCAGTTCTCGGCCCTGGCAATCATCGAGCAGAATCCGGGACTGATGCAGGCCGACCTGGCCCGGGCCCTGGCCATCGAGCCGCCGCAGGTGGTGCCGCTGCTCAATAAACTGGAAAGCCGCGCRCTGGCGGTGCGGGTGCGTTGCAAGCCGGACAAACGCTCCTACGGAATCTTCCTGAGCAAGACCGGCGAAACCTTGCTCAAGGAGCTCAAGCAGATCGCCGCGCAAAGCGATTTCGACTCCACTTCATCGCTGACCGGCGAGGAACGCGAGGAGCTGCTGCGCTTGCTGAGAAAGGTTTACCAGGACTGAACGCGCGCTGCCGGCACGCTCCAGAAGAGACGGCCGGCGGAGAACATCGAAGGACCCGGGCTTACCAGATCGGCGAGGTATAGAGCACCAGGAAGCGGGTCTGGTTTTCATCGCGGAATGCCGCGCCGGCCGGGAAGTCATTGCGGTAGATCGACTTGCGCGCCAACAGACCGAGGTTTTTCAGCGGGCCGCTCTGAATCACATAACCCAGCTCCATCTGGAATTCGCGTTCCTTGCGGTCATCGGCGTTGAAGGCGGCCAACTCGATGTTGTCGCCGCGCACATAACGCAACCGCCCCTTCAGCCCAGGCACGCCGGATGCGACGAAGTCGTAGTCGTAGATGGCCTGCCAGGTGCGCTCCCTGGCATTGAGAAAGTCCGAACTCATCGTCAGTTCGCTCATGCCCATCAGCTCGGTGCCGGAGATGTACGGCGTTGCCGTGTCGCCACTGGAATACATGTAGCCAAGGCTCACTCGGTG
>NZ_JBGCUL010000182.1:0-7018 GCF_054177685.1 Pseudomonas sp. P5_A2_2 | reverse complement strand
GCCCGATCATCCGCGATCCGATTGACTACTAACCTGTTCACCTTAGGAGATCCAAAATGGCGTTCAATATCCATAACCGCAATCTGCTGAGCCTGGAACACCACACCCCTCGCGAATTGCGCTACCTGCTCGACCTGTCCCGCGACCTCAAGCGTGCCAAGTACACCGGCACCGAACAGCAGCATCTCAAGGGCAACAACATCGCGCTGATCTTCGAAAAGACCTCGACCCGCACCCGCTGTGCGTTCGAAGTTGCAGCCTATGACCAGGGCGCCAACGTCACCTACATCGACCCGAACTCCTCGCAGATCGGCCACAAGGAAAGCATGAAGGACACCGCCCGCGTGCTCGGGCGCATGTATGACGCCATCGAGTACCGTGGCTTCAAGCAGGAAATCGTCGAGGAACTGGCCAAGTTYGCCGGTGTGCCGGTGTTCAATGGCCTGACCGATGAATACCACCCAACGCAAATGATCGCTGACGTGCTGACCATGCGCGAACATGCCGACAAACCGATCCACGAAATCAGCTACACCTACCTCGGCGATGCGCGCAACAACATGGGCAACTCGCTGCTGCTGATCGGCGCCAAGCTCGGCATGGACGTGCGTATCTGCGCGCCGAAGGCTCTGTGGCCGGCGGACGACCTGGTGGCTCGTTGCAAGCAATACGCAGAAGAAAGCGGCGCGCGTATCACCCTCACCGAAGACCCGAAAGCGGCGGTCAAGGGCGTGGACTTCATCCACACCGACGTCTGGGTGTCGATGGGCGAACCGGTCGAAGCCTGGGCCGAGCGCATCCAGCAATTGCTGCCGTATCAGGTCAACGCCGAACTGATGAAAGCCACCGGCAACCCGCGCACCAAGTTCATGCACTGCCTGCCGGCGTTCCACAACAGTGATACCAAAATCGGCAAGCAGATTGCCGAGCAGTACCCGCACCTGAAGAACGGCATCGAAGTGACCGATGACGTGTTCGAGTCGCCGGCCTGCATCGCCTTCGAGCAAGCGGAAAACCGCATGCACACCATCAAGGCGATTCTGGTGTCGACGCTGGCGGATCTCTAAAGGCTGATTCGGCTCTTCCTGGCCCAACACGGTCAGTGTGGGAGCTGGCTTGCCTGCGATGGCAGCGCCGCGGTGCATCTGACAGACCGCGGCGCCCCCATCGCGAGCAAGCTCGCTCCCACAGGGTCCGGGTTCCACCAAGAGCCGAGTCTCTCGCTTACTTCTCAGTTTAGAAGGACTGCACCATGCGTATCGTCGTTGCTCTGGGCGGTAATGCCCTGCTCCGCCGGGGTGAACCCATGACCGCTGACAACCAGCGCGCCAACATCCGGATCGCCACCGAACAGATCGCCAAGATCCATTCCGGCAACCAACTGGTCATCGCCCACGGCAATGGCCCGCAAGTCGGCCTGCTGTCATTGCAAGCGGCGGCCTACACCTCTGTCACCCCTTACCCGCTGGATGTGCTCGGCGCCGAAACCGAAGGCATGATCGGCTACATCATCGAACAGGAACTGGGCAACCTGCTGGACTTCGAAGTGCCCTTCGCGACCTTGCTTACCCAGGTCGAAGTCGATGCCAATGACCCGGCCTTCAAGAACCCCACCAAGCCCATCGGCCCGGTCTACAGCAAGGCCGATGCGGAAAAACTCGCCGCCGAAAAAGGCTGGGCAATCGCCCCTGACGGCGACAAATACCGCCGCGTGGTTGCCAGCCCGAAACCCAAGCGCATCTTCGAAATCCGTCCGATCAAATGGCTGCTGGAAAAAAGCAGCATCGTGATCTGCGCCGGTGGCGGCGGCATTCCGACCATGTATACCTCGCCCGGCAAACTCGAGGGCGTCGAAGCGGTCATCGACAAAGACCTGTGCTCGGCGCTGCTGGCCGAACAGCTTGAAGCCGATCTGCTGGTGATCGCCACTGACGTCAACGCCGCTTTCATCGACTTCGGCAAGCCCACGCAGAAAGCCATCGCCCAGGCCCACCCCGACGAAATGGAAAAACTCGGCTTCGCCGCCGGCTCCATGGGACCGAAGGTGCAGGCAGCCTGCGAATTCGCGCGCCATACTGGAAAAGTCGCAGTGATCGGTTCGCTCGCGGACATCGAAGCAATTGTCCAGGGCACCGCCGGTACACGCATCAGTACGGCAACACCAGGCATTACCTACTTGTAAGGAGAGACGTCTATGGCACAGTTTGAGCCAGGTCACTTGCACATCGAACGACATGCGCTGACCCCGGATGATGTCAGCTACAACGTGCACCTCGACTATGAAGTCAGCAAGAATGCCAAAGGGGAAAAAGGCATCCAGTTCACTATGCATGGCAGCATTCAGGGCAAGGAGATGTCAGAGCCCTTCTTCCTGCCCAAGGAGGAGGCCTACAACTTCGCCAGCAACGTGACGAAAATCGCCGAGAAGTACGGGATTCCGAAGACGCACAGCCAGATCGGATCGGTCCACAAACATTACGATTTGATGTTTGAAGACATCCGGCAGCAGTTGAATATGAAATCAGGCGACCCGGTAAACCCCGAACACTTCGAATAACCTAGTCTCCCTGTAGGAGCGAGCCTGCTCGCGAAGGCGGAGTGTCAGCCAATATCTTTGTGACTGATACCTCGCTTTCGCGAGCAGGCTCACTCCTACAAAGATCAATGTCGCCCTGAATATCGGCGGCACATTTCACCATTCGCCCGCCCCAAGGCATACTTGCCACCCTCCGCACTGCAGAACCCAAGACCGCCCCATGCGTATCCACGTCAGCTTCATCGACCGCGTCGGTATCACCCAGGAAGTCCTGGCCCTTCTCGGTGGGCGCAATCTGAACCTGGATGCGGTGGAAATGGTCCCGCCCAATGTTTATATCGACGCCCCGACCCTGAGCCCGCAAGTGCTCGAGGAGCTGCGCGATGCCCTGTTCAGCGTGCGTGGCGTGCAAGCGGTGACGGTGGTCGACATCCTGCCCGGCCAGCGCCGGCACTTGCAGCTCGACGCCTTGCTGGCCGCCATGACCGACCCGGTACTGGCGCTGGACAGCAACGGCAAGGTGCTGCTGGCCAACCCGGCCCTGATCGCCCTGTACGGCCGCGAACCGAACGGTGAAAGCGTGGGCGAGCTGTTTTCCGACCCGGCCTTGCTCGACGCCCTGCTTGAACAGGGCTTTCGCCTGCCGCTGCGGGAAATCACCGTCAACGGCCAGACCCTGTTGCTCGACGCCACTCCGATTACCGATGCTGGCGCCCTGCTGACCCTGTATCAACCGAACCGCATCGGCGAACGCCTTTCCGCGCTGCACCATGACCACGCCGAAGGTTTCGACGCACTGCTCGGCGAGTCCCCGGTGATCCGCACCCTCAAGGCGCGCGCCCAGCGGGTGGCGGCCCTCGATGCACCGCTGTTGATCCAGGGCGAAACCGGCACCGGCAAAGAACTGGTGGCCCGGGCCTGCCACGCCATCAGCGCCCGGCACAGCTCACCGTTTCTGGCGTTGAATTGCGCGGCATTGCCGGAGAACCTCGCCGAAAGCGAACTGTTCGGCTACGCCCCCGGCGCTTTCACTGGCGCGCAGCGGGGCGGTAAGCCAGGACTGATGGAACTGGCCAACCAGGGCACGGTGTTTCTCGATGAAATCGGCGAAATGTCGCCGTACTTGCAGGCCAAATTGTTGCGTTTCCTCAACGACGGCAGTTTTCGCCGGGTCGGCGGTGACCGTGAGGTCAAGGTCAACGTACGGATCCTCAGCGCGACCCACCGCGACCTGGAAAAAATGGTCGGCGAAGGCCTGTTCCGCGAAGACCTGTTCTATCRCCTCAACGTCCTCAACGTCGAAGTGCCACCCCTGCGCGAACGCGGCCAGGATATCCTGCTACTGGCCCGTTACTTCATGCAGCAGGCCTGCGCGCAGATCCAGCGCCCGATCTGTCGCCTGGCGCCGGGCACTTACCCGGCGCTGCTGGGCAACCGCTGGCCGGGCAACGTGCGGCAATTGCAAAACGTGATCTTCCGTGCCGCGGCGATCTGCGAAAGCAGCCTGGTGGACATCGGCGACCTCGACATCGCTGGCACCTCGGTAGCGCGCCAGAGCGACCACGACGTCGACAGCCTGGAACAGGCCATGGACGAATTCGAAAAAAACCTGCTGGAAAAGCTTTACGCCAGCTATCCCTCGACCCGGCAACTGGCGACCCGCCTGCAAACCTCCCACACCGCAATAGCCCATCGGTTGCGCAAGTACGGGATTCCGGGCAAGGCTTGAGGCCTCAATGTCCAATCCACCACAGATCCCTGTGGGAGCGAGCTTGCTCGCGATAGCGGAGTGACATTCACAAAKTTGTCGACTGACACGTCCTCATCGCGAGCAAGCTCGCTCCCACAGGTTTCGTGCCTGGCTTGAAATAACTCACCCAAAAACGACCTCCACCTGTACTGAAAGCGCTACAGCGGAACGATATCGCTACACCCCTCTCCGATCACGGCTGTGCAAGGCTTTGATCCACCTCGGCTTTTATCCTTGACATATGCCGTATCGATTTCGCTACAGCGATTGATTTTCAGCCTTTGTCTAAACCACCTAAATCATTGATCAATAACGATAAAAACAACGTTGGCCGCGTTCTTGCTATGTAGACCTCCACAACCAGGGCATCGCCCAAGCATTCAATCGCGTCCACCAGACGAGTCTGGCCCCTTAGGAGTTTCCATGAGCGAGTTGCGTTTTACTGAAGATCACGAATGGCTGCACACCGAAGCTGACGGCAGCGTCACGGTCGGCATCACCGCTTTCGCACAGAACGCCCTGGGCGACGTGGTTTTCGTTCAACTGCCTGAGCTGCAGTCCTACGACAAAGGCGCCGAAGCCGCCACCGTGGAATCGGTAAAGGCTGCCAGCGGCGTGTACATGCCGCTGGACGGCGAAGTGCTGGAAGTGAACCCGGCGCTGGACAGCAGCCCTGAGCTGGTCAACGAAGATCCGCTGGGCGAAGGCTGGTTCTTCCGCTTCCAGCCAAGCGACGCCTCGGCAGTCGCCCAACTGCTGGATCAAGACGCCTACGACCGCCTGATCAAAGCCCAAGCCGAAGCCTGAGGAGCGCTGACATGACTCAAATCAATTTGACCACCGCCAACGAATTCATCGCCCGTCATATCGGCCCGCGCGCCGGTGACGAGCAAGCCATGCTCAACAGCCTCGGCTTCGACTCCCTGGAAGCCCTGAGCGCCAGCGTGATTCCCGACAGCATCAAGGGCACCAGCGTCCTCGGCCTGGAAGACGGCCTGAGCGAAGCCGATGCCCTGGCCCTGATCAAGTCCATCGCGACTAAAAACCAGCTGTTCAAGACCTTCATCGGCCAGGGTTACTACGGCACCCACACGCCGTCGCCGATCCTGCGCAACCTGCTGGAAAACCCGGCCTGGTACACCGCCTACACCCCGTACCAGCCAGAAATTTCCCAGGGTCGTCTCGAAGCGCTGCTGAACTTCCAGACCCTGATCAGCGACCTTACCGGCCTGCCGATCGCCAACGCCTCCCTGCTGGACGAAGCCACCGCCGCTGCCGAAGCCATGACCTTCTGCAAACGCCTGAGCAAGAACAAGGGCAGCCACGCCTTCTTCGCTTCCGTGCATTGCCACCCGCAAACCCTCGACGTGCTGCGCACCCGTGCCGAGCCTTTGGGCATCGACGTGGTGGTTGGCGACGAGCGCGAGCTGACTGACGTGACGCCGTTCTTCGGCGCGCTGCTGCAATACCCGGCGAGCAACGGTGACGTGTTCGATTACCGCGAACTGACCGAACGCTTCCACGCCGCCAACGCCCTGGTAGCCGTGRCTGCCGACCTGTTGGCTCTGACCGTGCTGACCGCACCGGGCGAATTCGGTGCCGACGTGGCCATCGGCAGTGCACAACGCTTCGGCGTGCCGCTGGGCTTCGGTGGCCCGCACGCTGCGTACTTCTCCACCAAGGATGCGTTCAAGCGCGACATGCCGGGCCGTCTGGTCGGTGTCTCCGTAGACCGTTTCGGCAACCCGGCCCTGCGCCTGGCCATGCAGACCCGCGAACAACACATCCGTCGCGAGAAAGCCACCAGCAACATCTGCACCGCGCAAGTACTGCTGGCCAACATCGCCAGCATGTATGCCGTGTACCACGGTCCGAAAGGCCTGACGCAGATCGCCAATCGTGTGCATCACCTGACTGCAATCCTGGCCAAAGGCTTGAGCACATTGGGCCTGAACGTCGAGCAAGCGAGCTTCTTCGACACCCTGACCGTGAAGACCGGTGCTCAAACCGCCGCCCTGCACGACAAGGCGTACGCCCAGCGCATCAACCTGCGCGTGGTCGATGGCGAGCGCCTGGGCCTGTCCCTGGACGAAACCACCACTCAGGCCGACGTTGAAATCCTGTGGAGCCTGCTGTCCGACGGCAAGGCCCTGCCGGACTTCGCCGCTCTCGCCGCTTCGGTCACCAGCACCATCCCGGCCGCGCTGGTACGTCAGTCGCCGATCCTCAGCCACCCGGTATTCAACCGCTATCACTCGGAAACCGAGCTGATGCGTTACCTGCGCAAACTGGCGGACAAGGACCTGGCGCTGGACCGCACCATGATCCCGCTGGGTTCGTGCACCATGAAACTCAACGCCGCCAGCGAAATGATCCCGGTGACCTGGGCCGAGTTCGGCGCCCTGCACCCGTTCGCCCCGGCCGAGCAAAGCGCCGGTTATCAGCAATTGACCGACGAGCTGGAAGCCATGCTTTGCGCTGCGACTGGCTACGACTCGGTTTCGCTGCAACCGAACGCCGGCTCCCAGGGTGAATACGCAGGTCTGCTGGCGATCCGTGCCTACCACCAGAGCCGTGGCGAAGACCGTCGCGACATCTGCCTGATCCCGTCGTCGGCCCACGGCACCAATCCCGCCACCRCACAGATGGCCGGCATGCGTGTCGTCGTCACCGCCTGCGATGCCCGCGGCAACGTCGACATCGAAGACCTGCGCGCCAAGGCCATCGAGCAC
>NZ_JBGCUL010000181.1:0-7026 GCF_054177685.1 Pseudomonas sp. P5_A2_2 | reverse complement strand
GCCTGGAGTTACGCCACCGACCATCTTGGTGCCGTATTCGATGGCTTGCTGGGTGTGGAAACTACCTTGCGAACCGGTAATACCCTGGCAGATAACTTTGGTGTCTTTATTGATCAGGACGCTCATTATTTGCCCTCCGCAGCTTTGACAACTTGTTGAGCAGCGTCGGTCAGGCTGGTAGCAGCGATGATGTTCAAACCGCTTTCTGCCAGTACTTTAGCGCCCAGCTCAGCGTTGTTGCCTTCGAGGCGAACAACAACCGGGATTTTCACGCCGACTTCTTTCACAGCGCCGATGATGCCTTCGGCAATCATGTCGCAGCGAACGATGCCGCCGAAGATGTTGACCAGTACTGCAGCGACGTTGGTGTCGGACAGGATGATCTTGAACGCTTCAGTTACGCGTTCTTTGGTAGCGCCACCACCTACGTCGAGGAAGTTGGCTGGCTTGCCGCCATGCAGGTTGACGATGTCCATGGTACCCATGGCCAGGCCAGCACCGTTGACCATGCAACCGATGTTGCCTTCCAGCGCTACATAGTTCAGTTCGAACTTGGCAGCGTGCGCTTCGCGCGGATCGTCTTGCGACGGATCGTGGAAAGTCTTCAGCTTAGGCTGACGGTACATGGCGTTGGCATCGATGTTGATCTTGGCGTCCAGGCAGTGCAGATCGCCGTCAGCCTTGATCACCAGCGGGTTCACTTCCAGCAGGGCCAGGTCGTGATCCTTGAACAGCTTGGCCAGACCTACGAAGATCTTGGCGAACTGAGCAACCTGCTTGCCTTCCAGACCCAACTGGAATGCCAGTTCGCGACCCTGGAATGGCTGAGCGCCAACCAGTGGATCGATAGTGGCTTTCAGAATTTTTTCTGGAGTGTCGTGAGCGATTTTCTCGATGTCCACGCCACCTTCGGTGGAAGCCATGAACACGATACGACGGCTCGAACGGTCAACGACAGCGCCCAGGTACAGCTCTTTAGCGATATCAGTGCACGATTCAACCAGGATCTTGGTGACTGGCTGACCATTGGCGTCAGTCTGGTAAGTCACCAGACGCTTGCCCAGCCACTGCTGTGCGAATGCCTTGGCATCTTCTTTGCTGCGAACCAGCTTTACGCCGCCCGCTTTACCGCGACCACCGGCGTGGACCTGGGCTTTGACAACCCACTCGCTGCCGCCGATTTTGTCGCAAGCTTCTGCTGCTGCTTCCGGGGTGTCTACCGCGTAACCGGTGGAAACTGGCAGGCCGTACTCAGCGAACAGCTGCTTACCCTGATACTCGTGAAGATTCATGCTTATTACCGTCTTCGTTAGGTACTGCGCATTCGGTGCTGCACTCATTCAAGTGCCGCACCACCTGTGACTGCTGCTTGCATAGCCTTTCCGGATACCCGGTGCAGCTATGCAAGACTGCGTCCAGCGGATATTCCGCGGTGAGTCTTGCATGCAAGGCTCACGACGGGCCATTCCGCCGTGGTTTCTTATTGTCTTAACGCTTCTTGCGGTTGGCGATGTGGATGGCGCCGCCATTCACAGCCAAAGCAGCTTCGTGCAAGGCTTCGGACAGGGTCGGATGGGAGAAAACCATCATGCCCAAGTCTTCAGCGCTGGTGCCGAACTCCATACCGATCGCGCCCTGCTGAACCAGTTCTGCAGCGCTTGGGCCAATCACGTGGACGCCCAGTACGCGGTCTGTCTTGGCATCTGCGATGACCTTGACGAAACCACCGGTGTCGTTGGCAGCCATGGCACGGCCAGAGGCTGCGAACGGGAAGGTGCCGACGTTAACTTCAACGCCTTCAGCTTTCAAGGCCTGCTCGGTTTTACCGACCCACGCGATTTCCGGGTGAGTATAAATAACCGAAGGGATCAAATCATAGTTCATCTGGGCCTTGTGGCCCTTGATGCGCTCGACAACCATGATGCCCTCTTCCGAGGCCTTGTGCGCCAGCATCATGCCGCGAACCACGTCGCCGATGGCGTAAACGCCCGGTACGGTGGTGGCGCAGTGATCGTCAACGTGCACGAAACCGCGCTCGTCCAGGGTCACGCCGCAGTCGGCAGCCAGCAGATCAGTGGTCACCGGACGGCGACCAACGGCTACGATCAGCTTGTCGAAAGTGATGTTCTGTTCGCCCTTGGCATCGGTGTAGTTCACCACGACTTCGTCGCCGTTCACTTTGGAACCGGTTACGCGAGCGCCCAGCTTGATGTCCAGACCTTGCTTGGTCAGGGTTTTCAGCGCTTCCTTGGAAACAGCGGTGTCCGCTGCCATCAGGAAGGTGTCCAGGGCTTCCAGGACAGTCACTTCTGCACCCAGACGCGACCAGACCGAACCCAGTTCCAGACCGATCACGCCAGCGCCGATCACGCCCAGACGCTTAGGCACGGATTGGAATTCCAGGGCGCCAGTCGAATCGACGATCACATTCTGGTCAACCGGAGCTGGCGGAATGTCGATCGGACGCGAACCTGGAGCCAGGATGACGTTTTCGGCTTCGATGATTTCTACCGAGCCGTCTGGCTTGGTGACTTCGACTTTCTTGCCGGCCAGCAGCTTGCCGTGACCCTCGATGGAGGTCACACCGTTGGCTTTGAACAGGGTCGCAACGCCGGWGGTCAGGCCTTTGACGATGTTGGCTTTACGGCCGACCATCGCTGGCACGTCCATGGTCACGCCAGCGTGATTGATACCGTGGATCGCGAAACCGTCCTGGGCCTCGTGGAATTTCCACGAGCTGTCCAGCAGGGCCTTGGATGGAATGCAGCCGACGTTCAGGCAAGTACCGCCCAGAGCCAGTTTGCCTTCCTTGTCGGTGTACTTCTCGATGCAGGCAGTGGAGAGGCCCAGTTGCGCTGCTTTAATGGCAGCCACGTAGCCGCCAGGGCCCGCGCCAATCACTACCACGTCGAATTTCTGAGTCATGTGTCATTCCTTCTCGAATCAAACCGGACGGCCCCTTTTGGGGACCGTCGTGGGACGAAGCTGGTCATTACAGAAGGGCCGTCCATCGCTGAGCGGCCCGTGCAACGAAATCAGATATCCAGCAGCAAACGAGCCGGGTCTTCCAGCAGGTTCTTGATGGTAACCAGGAAGGTCACAGCTTCTTTGCCGTCGATCAAACGGTGATCGTAGGACAGAGCGAGGTACATCATCGGACGGATAACGACTTGACCGTTGATCGCCATAGGGCGCTGCAGAATGTTGTGCATGCCCAGGATGGCTGCTTGTGGCGGGTTGACGATCGGGGTCGACATCATCGAACCGAAAGTACCACCGTTGGTGATGGTGAAAGTACCACCGGTCATTTCGTCCATCGACAGTTTGCCGTCGCGGGCTTTCTTGCCGAAGGTGGCGATGCCGCCTTCGATTTCAGCCAGGCTCATCAGTTCGGCGTTACGCAGAACCGGTACAACCAGGCCGCGATCACTGGAAACTGCAACGCCGACGTCAGCGTAGCCGTGGTAAACGATGTCGCCGCCGTCGATCGACGCGTTGACAGCCGGGAAGCGTTTCAGCGCTTCGGTGGCCGCTTTCACGAARAACGACATGAAGCCCAGGCGCACGCCGTTGTGGGACTTCTCGAACAGATCCTTGTACTTCGAGCGCAGCGCCATGACTTCGGTCATGTCGACTTCGTTGAAAGTGGTCAGCATCGCCATGTTCGATTGAGCTTCAACCAGACGCTTGGCAACGGTGGCCCGCACGCGGGTCATCGGTACGCGCTTCTCGATGCGCTCGCCAGCAGCGAACACCGGAGCAGCGGCGGCAGGTGCAGCAGCCTTGGCAGGCGCGGCAGCCGGAGCGGCTTTCTTGGCAGCAACGGCTGCAACCACGTCTTCCTTGGTCACGCGACCGCCTTTGCCTGTGCCGGCAACGGAAGCGATGTTGATGCCGTTCTCTTCAGCCAGCTTGCGGGCAGCTGGAGCAGCAACAGGATCGTCTTCGCCTTCGGCGGCAGCTGGAGCAGCGGCAGCCGCTGGAGCAGCAGCGGCTGGAGCGGCGGCGCCACTGCCTTCGCCGATGGAGCCCAGTACTTCGTCGGACAGAACAGTGTCGCCTTCGTTCTTGATGATCGCGCCCAGCACGCCGTCAGCGGTGGCCAGGACTTCCAGCACGACCTTGTCGGTTTCGATGTCGACGATCAGCTCATCACGCTTGACGGCGTCGCCCGGTTTTTTGTGCCAGGTGGCAACGGTGCCATCGGCAACCGATTCCGGGAAAGTGGGGGCTTTGATCTCGATAGCCATTGTCTGTGGTTCCTTAAATTCGGTTTCAGGTGCGCGAAGGCGTTAAACAGTAAAGGCGTCTTGCAGCAGTTGTTCCTGCTGTTCGGCGTGCATCGATGCGTAACCGCATGCTGGTGCAGCAGAAGCCTCACGGCCCGCGTACTCGAGTACGAGAGACTTGTTGAGGTTGCTGATGCTGCGACGCATGTGGTGTTGGCTGCAGTACCACGCCCCCTGGTTCATCGGCTCTTCCTGACACCAGACGGCATGCTTGGCGTTGGTGTAAGGCGCCAGGACTTCTTTCAAGTCGTCCTCAGGGAACGGGTACAACTGCTCGATACGCACGACAGCGATGTCGTCACGACCTTCGGCACGGCGTTTTTCCAGCAGGTCGTAGTAGACCTTGCCGCTACACAGAACAACGCGCTCGACCTTTTTCGGGTCTTGGGCATCGATTTCCGGAATAACGGTCTGGAACGAACCTTCGGCCAGATCTTCCAGCGTCGAGATGGCCAGCTTGTGGCGCAGCAGCGACTTCGGAGTCAGGACTACCAATGGTTTGCGCAGCGGGCGAATCACCTGACGGCGCAGCAAATGGTAGATCTGAGCCGGCGTCGTCGGCATGCACACCTGAATGTTGTGCTCGGCGCACAGCTGCAGGTAACGCTCCAGACGAGCCGAGGAGTGCTCCGGCCCCTGACCTTCATAACCGTGCGGCAGCAGCATGGTCAGACCGCACAGGCGACCCCACTTGTGCTCGCCACTGGTGATGAACTGGTCGATAACCACCTGGGCACCGTTGGCGAAGTCGCCGAACTGGGCTTCCCAGAGAACCAGGGCATTCGGCGTGGTGGTCGAGTAACCATACTCGAACGCCAGCACCGCTTCTTCGGACAGGAACGAGTCGTACAGGTCGAAACGCGGCTGACCGTCGTACAGGTTCTGCAACGGGATGTAGGTACCCGCGTCTTTCTGGTTGTGCAACACGGCATGACGGTGCGAGAACGTACCGCGGCCGATGTCCTGGCCAGTCATGCGGATCGGGTGACCTTCGAAGGCCAGGGTCGCGTACGCCATGGTTTCGGCGTAACCCCAGTTGATCGGCAGGCCGCCGGCTTGCATCTTCTGACGATCTTCGTAGATCTTCGCTACCTGGCGCTGAACCACGAAGCCTTCCGGGATTTCCAGCAGCTTGGCGGACAGTTCCTGCAAGGTCTTGAGGTCGAAGCGAGTGTCGTGACGCGCGGTCCAGGTGTGACCCAGGTACGGACGCCAGTCCACGAACAGCTCTTTGTTCGGCTCTTTGACCAGGCTCTTCACGACGTGCAGGCCGTTGTCCAGCGCGTTGCGGTATTCGTCGACTTTCGCCTGAACACGCTCTGCGTCCAGCACACCACCCTGGGTCAGACGATCGGCATACAGCTCACGGGTGGTGCGCTGCTTGGTGATCTGCTGATACATGATCGGCTGGGTGCCGCTTGGCTCGTCGGCCTCGTTGTGGCCGCGACGACGGTAGCAGACCAGGTCGATCACCACGTCACGCTTGAACTGCATGCGGTAGTCGATGGCCAGCTGAGTCACGAACAATACGGCTTCCGGATCATCGCCATTCACATGGAGGATCGGCGCCTGGATCATTTTCGCAACGTCGGTCGCGTACTCGGTGGAGCGCGAGTCCAGCGGGTTGCTGATGGTGAAACCGACCTGGTTGTTGATCACGATGTGCACGGTACCGCCGGTTTTGAAACCGCGGGTCTGCGACATCTGGAAGGTTTCCATGACCACGCCCTGACCTGCGAATGCAGCGTCACCGTGGATGGAGATCGGCAGAACCTTCTCGCCTGTAGGATCGTTACGACGGTCCTGACGGGCGCGAACCGAACCCTCGACCACCGGGGAAACGATTTCCAGGTGGGACGGGTTGAACGCCATCGCCAAGTGAACTTCACCGCCAGTGGTCATCACGTTGGACGAGAAGCCCTGGTGGTATTTGACGTCACCGGAACCCAGCTCGACCTTCTTCTTGCCTTCGAACTCGTCGAACAGCTCGCGCGGGTTCTTGCCGAAGGTGTTGACCAGCACGTTCAGACGGCCACGGTGGGCCATGCCGATGACGATTTCCTTGGTGCCGTAGGAACCGGAACGCTGGATCAGCTCGTCGAGCATCGGAATCAGGCTCTCGCCGCCTTCCAGACCGAAACGCTTGGTACCCGGGTATTTGGTGCCCAGGTATTTTTCCAGGCCTTCGCCGGCGGTCACGCGCTCGAGCAGGTGGCTCTTGATGTCGGCGGAGTACGTCGGACGACCGCGCACGCTTTCCAGACGCTGCTGGAACCACTGACGCTGCTCGGAATCGGTGATATGCGTGAATTCAGCGCCGATGGTGCGGCAATATGTCTGCTGCAACGCTTCGTGAATTTCGCGTAGGCTCGCTTCCTCTTTGCCGATGAACAGGTCGCCGGCACGGAAGGTCGTATCAAGATCGGCATTGGTCAAGCCGTAATGATTGATCGACAGGTCTGCAGGTGCAGGACGCTGCCACAGTCCCAGCGGGTCAAGCTGGGCTGCCTGGTGGCCACGCATACGGTAGGCCTGGATCAATCGCAGCACTTCAACTTGCTTCTTCTCGTGCTCACTGCTCACGCTGCCGGCGGAAACCGGTTGGGCGCGGCGCTGGTTCTTTGCCAGCAAGACGAAATGATCGCGAATTGTGGAGTGCGAAACATCGGTGGCAGTGTTGCCGTCAGCAGGCAACTTCTGGAAGTAGGTGCGCCACTCTTCTGGCACAGCGTTAGGG
>NZ_JBGCUL010000180.1:0-7061 GCF_054177685.1 Pseudomonas sp. P5_A2_2 | reverse complement strand
GATGATGTCGAAGATCTGCTGGATGATGATCGGTGCCAGGCCCAGCGACGGCTCGTCGAGCAGCAACAGCTTGGGCTTGCTCATCAGCGCACGGCCGATGGCGAGCATCTGCTGTTCGCCACCGGACATGGTGCCGCCACGCTGGGCGAAGCGTTCCTTCAGGCGTGGGAAAAGTCCGAGAACCTTGTCCATCTGTTCCTGATAATCGCCCTTATCGGTGAAGAAACCACCCATGGAGAGGTTTTCTTCCACGGTCAGGCGGGAAAACACCCGACGGCCTTCCGGCACCACGGCAATGCTCTTGCGCATGATCTGCGAGGAGTCCTGGCCGACCAGTTCCTCACCCATGTAGCGGATGCTGCCGCTGTGGGCCTGCGGCGAACCGCAGAGCGTCATCAGCAGGGTCGACTTGCCGGCACCATTGGCGCCGATCAGGGTCACGATCTCGCCCTGACGGACTTCGACGTTGACGCTGTGCAGAGCCTGGATCTTGCCGTAGAAGGTGGAAACGTTTTCGAACTGCAGCATTTACGCTTCCCCCAGGTAGGCTTTGATCACTTCAGGATTGTCGCGGATCTGTTCCGGTGTGCCGTTGGCCAGGGGGGTGCCCTGGTTGATCACGACGATGTGGTCGGAAATGCTCATGACCAGTTTCATGTCGTGTTCGATCAGCAGCACGGTGACGTTGTGCTCTTCACGCAGCACACTGATCAGCGCCTTGAGGTCTTCGGTTTCCTTCGGGTTCAGGCCGGCGGCCGGTTCGTCGAGCATGAGGATCCGCGGGCGGGTCATCATGCAGCGGGCGATTTCCAGGCGACGTTGCTGACCGTAGGCCAGGGTGCCGGCCGGACGGTTGGCGAACCCCTTGAGGTGTACCTTGTCCAGCCAGTACTCGGCGTACTCCATGGCCTCGCGTTCGCTTCTGCGAAATGACGGGGTCTTGAACAGGCCGGCCAGGAAGTTGGTATTCAAGTGACGGTGCTGGGCGATCAAGAGGTTCTCGACCGCGGTCATGTCCTTGAACAGCCGCACGTTCTGGAAAGTACGCACCACGCCTTTGAGGGCGATCTTGTGGCCGGGCAGGCCCTCGATGGCCTCGCCGTCCAGCAGGATGCTGCCGCCGCTCGGCTTGTAGAAGCCGGTCAGGCAGTTGAACACGGTGGTCTTGCCGGCGCCGTTGGGGCCGATCAGTGCCACGACCTGCTTTTCCTTCACGCTCAAGGCCACGCCGTTGACCGCCAGCAAGCCGCCGAAGCGCATGCTCAGATTTTCTACTTTGAGGATCTCGCGGCTCATTTACGCAGCTCCATGTGAGGACGTTGCATGGGCAGCAGACCTTGAGGACGCCAGATCATCATCAGCACCATCAAGGCGCCGAACATCAACATGCGGTATTCGCTGAAGTCACGCATCAGCTCGGGCAACAGAATCATTACGACGGCCGCGAGGACCACGCCCAATTGCGAGCCCATGCCGCCCAGCACCACGATGGCGAGGATGGTGGCCGATTCGATGAAGGTGAATGACTCCGGCGTCACCAGACCCTGACGTGCGGCGAAGAAGCTACCGGCAAATCCGGCGAAGCAGGCGCCCAGGGTGAAGGCCGACAGCTTGATCACGGTCGGGTTCAGGCCCAAGGCACGGCAGGCGATTTCGTCCTCACGCAAGGCTTCCCAGGCACGGCCGATCGGCATGCGCAGCAGGCGGTTGATCACGAACAGCGCGAACAGCGCCAGCAACAGCGCCACCAGGTAGAGGAATACCACCTTGCTGACGGGGTTGTAGGTCAGGCCGAAGTACTCGTGGAAGGTCTGCATGCCTTCGGCGGCCGTTCTATCGAAGCTCAGGCCGAACAGCGACGGTTTGGGGATGTTGCTGATGCCGTTCGGTCCGCCCGTAAGGTCCGTCAGGTTACGCAGGAACAGACGGATGATCTCACCGAAGCCCAGGGTCACGATCGCCAGATAGTCACCGCGCAGACGCAGTACCGGGAAGCCCAGCAGGAAGCCGAACGTCGCAGACATCAGTCCGGCGATGGGCAGGCAGATCCAGAAGCTCAGGCCATAGTAGTGCGACAGCAGCGCATAGCTGTAGGCACCCACCGCGTAGAAACCGACGTAGCCCAGGTCGAGCAACCCCGCCAGACCGACCACGATGTTCAGGCCCAGACCGAGCAGCACATAGATCAGAATCAGCGTGGCGATATCCACCGCACCGCGCGAGCCGAAGAACGGCCACACCAGAGCGACCACGATCAACCCCATGATGACCCAGCGTTGGGTGCTGGGCAGGGTCATGAAGTGGCTGACCTTCGGCGAAACCAGCGAGCCTTTCGGCGCTGACTTCATCATGGTGCTCCACTGTTTGTCGAACAGCACCCGCAGGAACATCAGCACCGAACTGGCGGTGATGATGAACAGCGTGGAGGTACTGGCACCCAGTACTTCGAGGTTGATGCCGGCGATGGACAGTTTCAGACCGAGTACCGGATAGGCCACGGCCCAGACCAGCAGGGCGCTGAACAGCGCTTGTTTAAGATTCCTAGTCATACTTTCTCAATCTCCGGACGCCCCAACAGGCCGGTTGGCCGGAATAACAACACCAGAACCAGAAGGCCGAAAGCCACTACGTCCTTGTACTGGTCACCGAATATATCGGCGCCGAATGCTTCGGCCACCCCCAGCACCAGACCACCGAGCATGGCGCCCGGAATGCTGCCGATGCCACCCAGTACCGCCGCGGTAAAGGCCTTGAGGCCCACCAGGAATCCGGCGTTCGGGTTGATCACGCCATACTGCATGCTGAGCAGTACAGCCGCCACGGCCGCCAGGGCGGCACCAATGACGAAGGTCAGGGCGATGATGTTGTTGGTGTTGATGCCCAACAGGTTGGCCATCTTGATGTCTTCGGCACAGGCCCGGCAGGCACGTCCCAAGCGTGAACGCGAGATGAACTGGGTGAGGCAGAGCATTACCACCAAGGTCACCACGAACACCAGGATCTGCATGTAGGAAATCAGCACTTCCTGTGCTCCGCCCGGACCGAAACTGAAGCTGCCCGGAATCAGGTTGGGGATCGATTTGTCCTTGGAGTCCTGCGAGAGCAATACGGAGTTTTGCAGGAAGATCGACATGCCGATGGCCGAGATCAGCGGGATCAGGCGGTTACTACCCCGCAAAGGGCGGTAGGCGATCCGTTCGATGCTGTAACCGTAGGCACTGGTGACAACGATGGTCGCCAGGAATGCGGCGGTCATCAACAGCGGCAGAGAATGGATACCCAGCATGGCCAGTCCGGCAAGGACGATGAAGGCCACGTAGGAACCGATCATGTAGACCTCGCCATGGGCGAAGTTAATCATTCCAATGATGCCGTAAACCATCGTATAGCCGATGGCGATCAGGGCATACGTGCTGCCAATGGTCAGACCATTAACCAGCTGTTGGAAAAAGTGATAGATCTCAGGCATTACAGCGCTCCTAAAAACCTGATACGCATTTCACTGGTGGAGTCATTTTCCCGCTCAGGCCCCGTGGATCTGCATCCACTTCGAGCGTGAGGTTTGCCAGCGAACCGCTGATGACGGTTTTGAGATTTTCAGGTGGGAAGGCTTCCGGATCACGGAGGCACGGCCCATTACCTCGTAAAACAAAGCCCACGGCGCGCCGTGGGCTTTATTGGCAGTCAGTCAGGCAGCGCCTTACTGAGGCGAAACTTCGGTTTTAGGTTTGCCGAAGTGCCACTGGTAGACCACGAACTTGAAGTCCTTCAGGTCGCCCTTGTCGTCGAACGACAGGTCGCCGGTCGGAGTCTTGAAGGTGCCTTTGTGAATGGCTTCAGCCACTTTGGCGGTGTCTTCGCTCTTCGCTGCCTTGATGCCTTCGGCAATCACATCGACAGCCGAGTAGGCCGGAAACACGAACGGGCCGGTCGGGTCCTGTTTCTTGGCGGCGAACGCCTCAACCAGCGCCTTGTTGGACGGGTCCTGGTCGAAAGACTTCGGCAGGGTCACCAACAGGCCTTCGGAAGCGTCCTGGGCGATTTGCGAGATGGAGTCGTTGCCCACACCTTCAGGCCCCATGAACTTGGCGTTCAGGCCCTTTTCCTTGGATTGACGCAGGATCAGGCCCAGTTCCGGGTGGTAGCCGCCGTAGTAGACGAAGTCGACGTTGGCTTGCTTGAGCTTCTGGATGATCGAGGAGAAGTCCTTGTCGCCGGCGTTGAGGCCTTCGAATACGGCAACCTTGACGCCTTTGCCTTCGAGGGTTTTCTTCACGGAGGTGGCGATGCCTTCACCGTATTGCTGTTTGTCGTGCAGCACAGCAACGATTTTCGGTTTTACGTGGTTGGCGATGTAGTTACCGGCAGCAGGGCCCTGGGCGCTGTCCAGGCCGATGGTGCGGAACACCATTTTGTAACCACGTGCGGTGATGTCCGGGCTGGTGGCAGCCGGGGTAATCATGATCACGCCTTCGTCTTCGTAGATGTCCGAAGCCGGTTGAGTGGAGCTGGAGCAGAGGTGACCGACAACGAATTTCACACCATCGTTGACCACTTTGTTGGCGACGGCCACGGCTTGTTTAGGGTCGCACGCGTCGTCGTATTCCTTGGCTTCGAGCATCTTGCCGTCGACGCCGCCCTTGGCGTTGATCTGCTCGATGGCCATCTTGGCACCGATGAACTGCATGTCGCCGTATTGAGTGACCGGGCCGGTTTTAGGGCCGGCGATGCCGATCTTGATGGTGTCAGCTGCGAACGAATGGCTGGCAACCCCGGCCAGAACCATAGCGGCAAACAGTTTGGAAATCTGCTTAGTAGCCTTAGTCATAGTGCTCCACTCTTACTGTTGTAGTTTTTATAGTCCTGGCGCCGATGGCAGCAGAACCGGGTCAGATATCCACGACATCCCCCGGAAATGCCCCCCGACAACTGTACCGGTACAGTGTAGAGCGCCGATTGTCGGCCTGGGAAGGCGGCGCCGGGGGGCAAAACCTGCGAGTGTCGCTTTATTGAAAGAAAAAGACAGAATTGCGGCGGGGGTGTTGAAGGGCTTATAGCCGGATTCAGTGCATTCCCTGGCTTTACTGCGCTTTTCATTTCGGTGACTCAATTGCATCCGGGTTTTTCTGCCAGACCAGCGACGTTATCATTCGCGTCGATTTCTTTTCCGGACAGTCCCATGAATCAAGAACCTAGCACCCTCTATGCCAAGCTGCTTGGTGAAACCGCATCTATTACCTGGAAAGAGCTGGAGCCGTTCTTCGCCAAGGGTGCCCTATTGTGGGTCGATCCTGGCCTGGATTTGATCGCCGCCGCCGAGGCCGTGGCCCAGGATGAAGGGGAGAAAGTGGCTGCCTGGCTGGCCGCTGACAAACTCGCCAAGCTGTCTGAAACACGGGCGCTGGATCTTTTTGAGCGTGATCCGCAGCTGTGGGCCGTGGTTGTTTCGCCGTGGATTCTGATCCAGGAAAGGGCGCAGGCTTAAAAGGTTGCACATTATTGGTGCGTTCCTTTCAGGGATAAAAGTGTGTAGCCGGGTAGCGTGATGGCATGTTGCCGTGAAGAAAGGCTACAGCTTCACGGTGACGTAAACGTAACGGGAACAGTTGAGAGGACAACTGAACGGCCGCTCAATTGTTTCTGGATGTTGATATGCAGTGAATTCAAGGCCGCCATCGTCGGAACGCCGCCCGGACCAAGCTCGCTCCCACAGTTGACCGCGTTCTCTCTGAAAGAATGCGATCCCTGTGGGAGCGAGCTTGCTCGCGATGGCGGCGACGCGGTTTTGCGTCTTATTAAGCTGTCTTGCCCGTATGGTTATTCAACGAAATGACCTTGGTCTTGCCAATGCGGTGACGGTAGATCTCGCGCAGGTACTTGATCGCTTTCTTCACACAGTCGCGCGACAGGCGAATGTCGTTGATCGAGACGAATTTGTCCTTGTCGTTGATCAGCTCGCGGTACTTCTTCTCGTACATCGGCTTGATCGCGTACCAGTTGGTATCGAGGATCTTCGCCGGGTTCTCGAATTCGTTGAGTAACTCGTCGATCCGGTCTTCATCGAACTGTTCGTTGATGATGAAGTCCAGGATCGAGTTGTCCAGGGTCTCGTCGAAGCGGTACGGGTTTTTCGCGAAACAGCGCTTGATGAACGCCACGATCAGCGTCAGGAAGTCGTCCGACAGGCACGGGCTCTTGGCGATCAGGGTGGTCAGCGACAGGTTGGCCGAAGCACCGATCACCAACGCGTAGCGCTTGAGCGTGGTGTTGGGGAACAGGCTGTTGAGGTGAGTCTTCAACCGGTTCAAATCCATGTAGGACAGCTTGTAGTCCTTCGGCAGGGAAACGATCGACACCACCGACGAGCAATTCTTGAAGAAGTGCAGGTCATGCAGCGCCGCCGCGTCGTAACCCGAGTTCTTGTACTGCTCCAGCGACGCGCGATAACGCTTGGACTCGATCGGCAACAGGCTGATGCCTTCGATGGCCTGGGTGACCTTGTTGAAGTGCGGCAGGTCGATCGAACGGAAGAACAGGTCATCGATGTTCAGGCGCTGCGGCTCTTTCTCGAACACCTTGAATTTGTCGCTGCTCGGCGGCGGGGTTTCCGGCACCACGGACTCTGCGTAGGCAATCGCCACCGGGCCGGCCAGGCTCATGAACAGGTCGTTGGCGTCCAGGCGGATGGTTTCGCCGATGTCGATGCCGGCGCGACGGAAATAGTTCTGGTCGTAGTCGGTGGTCACCGCCTGGGCCGTCAGAATGTTGAAGATCTGCTGCGAGATGTATTGGTTGGCATGCTTCTCCATGGCATTGACATCAATATTCTGGATATTGCCGTCATCGTTCTCTTCGGCGTAACGCATGATGTCGTTGGAGATCAACATCATCGCGTTCCATGGGCGGATGCGGCCCATGACGCTGGCTTCGCTGCTGTCTTCGTTGGCGAAGTTGTAGGAGAAGTCCCACTCTTCCGACAGGTACTTGCACAGCAGGCGGCCGGCGTTGATGTGCAACGCCTCGGACATTTCACTGCGGTGATCGGAAATGTTCGGCAATAC
>NZ_JBGCUL010000179.1:0-7088 GCF_054177685.1 Pseudomonas sp. P5_A2_2 | reverse complement strand
ATTCCACCCAGGTCAAAGTCACCAACTACCCGGTCGAGAACATCGACGGCCAGGCGTTTATCGTCATCGCATCCGAGGAGAACGCGCCATGAGCGCCATTGCTCTTACCCGTATCCACAGTCGCACGCGCGAACTGGCACCGGGGCTTATCGTCAGCCTGATCGTGGCGGCCGCCGCGTCGTTCCTGTCCGAGCACTACGGTGCGCCGGTCATGCTGTTCGCCTTGCTGCTGGGCATGGCCCTGAATTTTCTCGCCGATGACGGCCCGTGCAAGGCCGGTATCGAGTTCACTGCGCGCACGGTGCTGCGCATCGGCGTGGCGCTGCTGGGCATGCGCATCACCCTGGAGCAGATGGCGGCGCTGGGCTGGAAGCCGATAGCCCTGGTAGTGATTCTGGTGGTGGTGACCATCAGCGTTTCGGTGGTCGCGGCCAAGGCCCTGGGTTTCCAGCGCCTGTTCGGCATGCTCACCGGCGGCGCGACGGCCATCTGCGGCGCCTCGGCGGCCYTGGCACTGGCGGCGGCGCTGCCGAACCATCCGCAGAAAGAACGCGCCACACTGTTCACGGTCATCGGTGTTTCGGCGTTGTCGACGATGGCGATGATCGTCTACCCGATGATCGCCAACTGGCTGGAGTTGTCGCCGCAGGTCGCAGGCGTATTCCTCGGCGCCACGATCCACGACGTGGCCCAAGTGGTCGGCGCCGGCTACAGCATGTCGACCGAGACCGGCGACACGGCCACAGTGGTCAAGCTGATGCGCGTTGCCATGCTGCTGCCAGTGATCGTCACCGCGGCGATGATCACCCGCATGCAAGGCGCCGATCCGACCGGCAAGCGCCCGCCGCTGTTGCCGTGGTTCGCCGTCGGCTTTCTGATTCTGGCCTGCATCAACAGCACCGGCTGGATAGCGCCTGCGGTGCAGGGATCGGTCAACGAACTGTCGCGCTGGTGCCTGGTGATTTCCATCAGTGCCCTGGGCATGAAGACCCGCCTCAAGGAGCTGGCGGCGGTCGGGATCAAACCGATTCTGCTGATGGTGGGGGAGACGGTGTTCCTGGTGGTGCTGGTGCTGTTGTTGCTGCGCTGGGGGCTCTAGTCTTCAGCCAGACACAAAACCTGTAGGAGTGAGCCTGCTCGCGATAGCGGTCCGAGATTCAGCATTGATGTCGACTGACACTCCCTCATCGCGAGCAGGCTCGCTCCTACAGGGATTGCATTTTAATTTCGCGCTTTCGGTGACTGTGCCAGCAGTCGCCGTTTTTTTTTGCCGGGCTGTCAGGACGACTTCGCCCCCGCCTGTTTCTGCGCCCGCCACGTCGCCGGCGGCATTCCAAACTGGCTGATAAACCATCGCGTAAACGAACTCGCCATCGAGTAGCCAAGCATGTCGGCAATGCGGCTGAGGGAGTAGTTCGGGTTGTCCAGGTAGCGCAGCACCAGGTCGCGGCGCACGTCGTTGATCACGTCGTTGAAGGCGCAGCCGTCGTCCTTGAGGCGGCGTTGCAGGGTGCGCACGTTCATGCCCTGGCTCTGGGCGACTTGTTCGATGGTGGCGCGCCCCATGGGCAGCAGCAGGTAGATGGCCTTGCGCACCTCGAACAGCATCGAGGCGCCTTCGTGGTTCTGCAGCGAGTCGAGGTAGCCCTGGGCGTAGCGGGCCATGGCCGGGTCGGCGTTGGGGTTGGTCATGTCGAGGCTGACGTCCGGGCAGACGATGCCGTTGAACTCGCTGCCGAACTCCAGGTTGCAGCCGAACAAGCGGCGATGCAGGTGCAGGTTGTCCGGTGGCTGGTGCATGAAGTTGACGCTGTAGGGGTGCCAGTGCGAGCCGAGCAGGGCCGAGCACAACCGGAACATCACGCCGATGGCCAGCTCCGTGGCCTGGCGGCTGGGCATGGGCGTTTCGGTGACCACCTCTTCGCGAATGATCACCATCTTGCCGGCCTCTTCGATGAAGATCGCCAGYGAGTCGTTCATCAGGTGCCGATAATCCACCACGACCTGCAAGGCATCGCGCAGGGTGCGCTGGTGGCTGAGCAGCAGGCTGACCACGCCGAAGTCCGAGAGTTGGCGCGACTCGGCCATGCTCAGGCCGAAGGTCTGGCAGCCGCTGGCGGCGGCCGAGTCTTCCAGCAAGCGCACGGCGGCATCGATCTGGATACGGTGTTCAGGGGCTTGCAGTTGGGCTCTGCTCAGGCCGACAGCGGCCAGCACGTCGCGTGGGTTGAAACCCAGGTACTGGGTGACCTCCAGGTAGTTGGTCAAGACAGCGGCGCGAACAAGCTTGGTCATGCGAAAGTCTTCCCTGGGCCGATGGCGGTTGGCGTGAGCGTGGCGACTATATCCAGCGTATCAACAGTTGAACAGTTGTCATGTCGTTGATGGTTTTCATGCTGTCCGGTCACCAATCTTCTACGCTGCAGGGAGCCATCAGCGCTCATCCGTTGATTACAGTGACCTTGCGCCAACCTGGGGGATTTTTCGACCGGCGGTCGCGCTGTCCTGCTGTCCGACAATTTGTCATCAAAAGAAAAGTGCCTGACGTCCAATGTAAAGCGCTTCGGGTGGGCGCTCTTTAATGTCGACCCTACAAAAAGCCCCTGGCGAAAACAGCCAGTCGAGTTATCGAGAAAGCGAAGGTGTTGACCGTGGACAAACTGCAAACTGCCGCCACCATTCTGATCGTTCCGGGTCTGCGCGAGCACGTGGCCGAACATTGGCAAACATTGCTTGCCGCCAGGCTGAGCAACGTGCGCAGTGTTGCGCCGCTTACGACCGACAAACTCGATTGCATGGCCCGTGTGCGGGCGATTCAACACGAACTCGAACAGATCGACGGGCCCGTGATTCTGGTGGCCCACAGCGCCGGCGTGCTGATGGTCGCGCACTGGGCTGCGCACTACAGCCGTCCGATCAAGGGCGCCTTGCTGGCCGCGCCACCGGACCTCGATGCGGTCTGGCCGGCAAACTATCCTTCTTCCGAAACCCTGCGTAGCCAGGGCTGGAATCCTCTGCCCCTGGGCCCGCTGCCATTTCGCAGCATCGTGACCGGCAGCACCAACGATCACCTGGCCAGTCTTGCTGCGGTCACCCGCATGGCGGAAGGCTGGGGCGCTGAATTGCTCGATCTGGGCGATGTCGGCCATCTCAATCCGGCCGCAGGATTTGGCCATTGGCAGCAAGCCGAGGCACTCATCCAGGAGCTGGATCGCTAGTACAAGGAGCTGGACTGGCAGTACGCCAACCGGCATTTGCCCTCATTCCTTAAACGCAAACCCACAGAGGCTTGCGCGAGGGCGGCTGCGCTTAAAACAAATACAAAAAGGCGGAGACAACGCAATGCACAACAATAAGAGTCACGGCTTCACTGCAGCACGCTACACCTTGCTGGCCTCGGCCATTCTGGCCGTCATCGCGCCGACGGCCCATGGGTTCGAGCTCGATCTGGGCAATCCGGACTGGACCGCGCGTCTGGATAACACCGTGAAGTACAACTACGGCGTACGCACCGAAAGCGCTGACAAACGCATGTTGGGAACGCCGAACAACAACGACGGCGACTTCAACTTCCGCAAGGCCGGCACCAACATCACCAACCGTATCGACCTGTTGACCGAAATGGATGTGGTCTACAAGAACGCCATGGGTTTTCGCGTCAGCGCCGCCAGCTGGTACGACAAGGCCTATGACAACACCGGTTCCAATTCCAACCCGTTCGTCAACGGCAACGATGCGCGTTCGGGCCTGATCGCCAACGACCCGCGCCTGGCCGGGGTGACCCATGACAACGTCGGCAATGGCAGCCCGCACCTGAGCAACTATGCCCAGCGCTACTACAGCGGTCCTTCGGGCGAAATCCTCGATGCCTTCGTGTTCTACAGCACCGAAGTGGGCGAGGAGTCGATGTTCAGCGTCAAGGCCGGTCAGCACAACGTGTTCTGGGGCGAGACCATTCTCAACCCGGTGCACTCGGTCAGCTATGGTCAGTCCGGCCTCGACCTGGCCAAGCTTGCCGCGTCGCCGGGCACCGAAGCCAAGGAACTGTTTGTCCCGCGTAACCAGTTGTCGATGTCGTTCACCGTCAATCCCGAGCTGACCGTGGGTGCCCAGTACTTCCTCGATTGGGACGCCGCGCGTCTGCCGGAAGCCGGTACTTACTACGGTGGTTCCGATCTGGTCGGCTTTGGTGCGCAATCGTTCCTGCTCGGCAACACCAATGGCGTGGTGCCCGGCAGTCCGCTGGGTTGTGGCCTGGCGCCGTGCAATGCGTTGACCAACGTGCGTCGCGGACATGACCTGACACCGGGCAGCAGCGGCGACTGGGGCGTCATGGCCAAGTGGTCACCGGCCTGGCTCGATGGCACCCTCGGCGTCTACTACCGCGAGACTTCGGAAATCCTGCCGCAAGCCTTTCTGGACGCCAGGGGCATCACCTCGGCCAACCCCAACGGCACCCGGCCGGCAGGGCAAGTGCCTGCGGTGATCAACACCCTCAATTCGCTGGACACCGCCACCTATCAGATGGCCTATGCCGACAACATCAAGATCCTTGGCCTGAGCCTGTCCAAGGACGTGGGCGGGATCAGCGTCGGTTCGGACCTGAACATCCGTCACAACATGCCGCTGGCCAGTATCCCGGCGATCGTCAGTACCCGCAGCCCGCTGGGCCTGGGGCAAGGGCTTGGTCTGCTGCCTGCACGTACCGACGCCACCGGTGTGGTCTACGACACCCCGAGCCGCGGCGACAGCATGAGCGCCACCGGTGACACCTTGCACTGGACGCTCAACGGTCTGATGACCCTGCCGAAAACGCCGGTGTTCGATCAGGCAACCGTGCTTGCCGAGCTGTACTACAGCAACCTGCTCAAGCTCGATGACAAGAACTCGGCACTCTACAAGGGCAAGGACAGCTATCGCGGCATCGACGCGCCGACCCGTGACAACTGGGGCATCGCGGTCAACTTCACGCCGACCTGGTACCAGGTGTTTCCCGGTGTCGACCTCAACGCGCCGATGTCGGTCAACGTCGGTCTCGCTGGCGTGTCGCCGGTCTCCGGTGGCGGTGCCAAGGACACCGGCAACTATGCCGTGGGCGTGGGTGCCGTTGTGTACAACAAATACTTCGTTGACCTGAAGTACGTGGACTCCTTCGGCAAAACCGAAAAATGCAATGTCAGCGGTGTGAGTACCGGCCCGAATGGCGGTGACGGCTCCACGCCCAACGCCTTTAGCGGCAACGAAAACTACGCCTGTTTCGCCGGTGGCTACTCGTCCTTCTCCGGAGGGGGTGCCACGACTGAGGACCGTGGCGCCGTGTACCTGACGATGAAAACAACCTTTTGATTCACCACTGATTTGCTCAATGCAAGCAGGAGAATAACAAGATGAAATTCGCACAAACCGTGTTGGCCGCTTCGCTGGCCATGGTCCTTGCCGCCCAGGCACAGGCCGCTGTTTCAACCCAGGAAGCTGCCAAGCTGGGCACCAGCCTGACACAGGCAGGGGCTGAAAAAGCCGGGAACGCTGATGGTTCCATTCCTGCCTATAACGGTGGCTTGACCACTGCGCCGGCGAGCTTCAAGGCCGGCGACAGCATGCGCCCGGATCCGTTTGCCAGTGAAAAGCCGCTGCTGGTGATCGACGGCAAGAACGTCGATCAGTACAAGGGCCTGCTCACAGCGACCACGGTAGAACTGGCCAAGCGTTTCCCGACGTTCCGTGTCGACGTGTTCCCGACGCATCGCACCGTTTCGCTGCCTCAAGCGATTCTGGATAACGGCGTGAAGAACGCCAGCGGCGCCAAATCCCTGGAAGGTGGCCTGGCCATCGACAACGTGCTGCCGGGCATTCCGTTCCCGATTCCGCAGACGGGCAACGAAGCGATGTGGAACTTCCTGTTGCGCTACCAAGGCGTCAGCATCAGCTCCAAGTACGACTCCTGGAACGTCGACTCCGCCGGTGTGCCAAGCCTGGCGACCACCGGGCAAGCGAACATCTCCTACCCGATCTATGAAAACCTCTCGCAGCCGATCAGCAGCGCCGACGTGTACTACCAGATGAAGCTGGCGTACACCGGCCCTGCGCGCCGGGCCGGTGAGGCGATCATGCTCAAGGACGCCGCCAACCCGTTGCAGCAGCCGCGTCGCGCCTGGCAATACCTGCCGGGCCAGCGTCGAGTGAAACTGGCGCCGAGCCTGGCCTACGACACGCCTAACCCGGGTACCGCCGGTGCGGGCACCTACGATGACGTGTTCGTGTTCAACGGTGCACTGGATCGCTACGACTGGAAACTGGTCGGCAAGCAGGAAATGATCGTGCCCTACAACACCTACAAGCTGACCTACGTGCAGGATCCGAAGTCGCTGACCACGGCCAATCACCTGGCACCGGACTTCGTGCGCTGGGAGAAACACCGTGTATGGGTCGTCGAAGGCAACCTCAAGGCCGGTGCCCGTCACATCTACGCCAAGCGCCGCTTCTACCTCGACGAAGACAGCTGGACCGCTCTGGCCTCGGATCAATATGACGCCCGTGGTCAGCTCTATCGTGGTTCGTTTGCCTTCCTGAGCCAGAGCTACGACAAGCAGGTTCCGGATTCGACGCCCTTCATGATCTACGACCTGGTCGGTGGTTCGTACAACATCAACGGTGTAGTCGGCCCTTACGGCGGCATTAAGTACATCGAGCCGCTCTCCAAGGCGCAGTGGTCTTCGGAATCCCTGGCCGGCGCCGGCATTCGCTAAGCCAACCGCAAGCAAACGCTCGCACGATCCACTGTGGGAGCGAGCCTGCTCGCGATGGACCAGAGGGCGACGCGGGCATCCAGAAAGCACGCGTCATCGTTAACGTCCATCGCGAGCAGGCTCGCTCCCACATGAGCTGCACGGCGCGAGGTGTGGCGCGGTTTTCCGATGAGGACGCAGTATGTGTTCGTATAAAAATAATATTTTGCGGCTGGCGTTTGGTGTCGTGCTCGGCCTGTCGCACGGCATCGCCCAGGCGGCCAATTACGTCGATGTGCTGGACCTGCCCGCCAGGGTCAGCGCCTTGGCGATCAACAGCCCTTTGTCCGGCATGGCCCGCGC
>NZ_JBGCUL010000178.1:0-7099 GCF_054177685.1 Pseudomonas sp. P5_A2_2 | reverse complement strand
CCAAACAATAGGGTGGTAGCTGTACGCGGGTTGGCGAACCGGACAATGGTAAAACCGGCAGACCCGAAGGTCTCCCACGCACAGCTACCGAAAAAGCAGCCAAGCGTGATCAAAAGTGCTCCGAGAAATCCTCGGAGCCTTCTGTACCGTTGTTACCGAGTCGCCAAACCCGATACGCCATTTGGGCGCGGTCGGACTATAGGTCTCATGACAAAGGCACAGCAATGCGCAAGTGTACGGACATTTCCCAGTGTCGTGTAGGACGTTGCTTTTTCTAGCGTTGATCTCCGTTGGGCCTTTAAAAGTGGGTCTTTGCACTGACTTCGACGGGCCCTTCATCAAATCCCGCCCACAAAAAAACCGGCCACTTGGGACCGGTTTATTCATGTCAAAAGCAAGGTTTTCAGCTCTGTTGCAAGACCTTGAGTGCCGCCGAGGCCAGAAAGCCCGAACGGCTTTTCTCTTCCGGGTGATGCAGTACGTACTCATCAATCCGGTTGAGGAGGTAGCCAGGCAACGTGATGTTCAGCTTCTGGGCCTTGCCCAGATATTTGGTTACGTCGATGTCCACCAGCGCCCACGCACACCCCGCGTACTTTGGGTTGGCAGCATGTAAGGTCACTTTATTGGCGGGGGGAATTGGCGAACCGTCTTCGGCCAGAATCTCGAAGTGGCCTTCAATGGCTTCCCGCGCCATGGCCATCGCGTCATCCAGGTCTTCCCCAGCGGAAAAGCAGCCCGGAATGTCGGGGACTTCCACACCCCAGGCGTGTTGGTCGTCGCCCATTGAAATTGCAATTGGGTACAGCATGTTCATTGTCCTCCACGGACCTAGCGCATCGGGCTCCTTAGAGCAGCGCCTGTTGCAAAATACTGATGGCCGTTTTCTTGAGCAGATCTTTCTTCGGGTGAGGGACTGTCACCAGCCCCGGTTTGGTCGGGTGCTTGAAGTGATGATGGCTGCCTCTGATTCGTACCAGATACCAGCCGTCCGCAACGAGTTGGCTTATCAAAAATCGGCTATTCACATCACCTCCCTGTGGTGTGCTTGTGGTTACTATACCTACTAAGATTTTGTTATCAACACTATACCTACCAAACCTTCCTGGGTTCGGCGGGAAAGCGATAGGCTTCGAGTCTAGGAGGGCGCTGTGGCAAAGGCTTTGGGTAAGCCTGTCATTACCTATTTTGTGTATTGCGAGGTTTTGCCGTAAACACGTGACACTCGAATTTCAGGCATAAAAAAACCGGCCATCAAGACCGGTTTTTTCTGTCTCTGCATCCCCCGTCAAAACCACCCTGACGTGAGATCAAAATTCGATTGGAGCGGGTGAAGGGAATCGAACCCTCGTTATCAGCTTGGGAAGCTGGAGTAATGCCATTATACGACACCCGCTCAGAGCGCTGACTTTGTACCAGATACGGCCGCGGATTTGAAGTTTTTCTTTACGTGGAGCGGGTTTAACGCAAATGTGACAAAAAAGCCCGAATCGCATGACGGTCGATCGCGGGCAAGCCTCGCGCCTGCAGAATACGTTTAACGCAGCAGGGTGGGGCTTGCTCGCGATGACGCTACTTCAGTTTGCCAATGCATGGTGTTCCTGGGCTTTGTGGTAACGCGGTCGGCTTTCGTGTTGCGCTGGCTTCAGGAAGCCCATCAGTGCGTTGCGGCTGTCTCGGCAGGCGGCTTTGTGCTCCATGTCGAGAAAGTGGCCGGTGGCCTGAATGGTACTGAACGTGCTGTGTTGCACGTGGCTTTCGAACAACCGGGCGTCGTCGGCGGCGGTGTATTCGTCCCATTCGCCGTTGAGGAACAGCACCGGCACGTCGATTTTTTTTGCCGCGTGCAGGTAGCACTGGCGATCGTTGTGCAGCACGTCGTTGATGTGGAAGTGCATCTGCCCGTACTCATGTTCGGCCAGGGAGCTGACGTGGCGATAGTTGAAGCGCTTGAACAACGACGGCAGGTGTTTGCCGATGGTGTCGTTCACCAGATGCCCGACCCGGTCGCGGTCCAGGTTGCTGAGGTGTTCGACGCCACGCTCGAGGTAGTCAAGCATGTGCGCGTTGATCACCGGGGAGAACGAGCTGATCACGGCTTTTTCGATGCGCCGTGGCCGTTGCGACAACGCCATCATGGTCGCGGCACCGCCCCAGGAAAACGACAGCACGTGCTCGGCGGCGAAGTGGTCGATCAGCTCGAGCAGGATCTGCCCTTCGATTTCCTTGGTGAGCATTTTTTCATGCAGGTTGTGGGCTTTTGACCGGCCCGCGTAGGGCTGGTCGTAGCAGACGACGTTGAACTGCGGATGGAGGTTTTTCACGGTTTGTGCAAACGACGCAGTCGTGGCCATCGAGCCGTTGACCAGGATAATGGTCCTCTCTGCGGCGTCTGCGCGATAGAACTCCGTGTAAACCCGATACTGACCCTGTATATCCAACACAGCGATTTCTGGCCTCATGTCATAAGACTCCTGGCAAGCGGGTATGCGCGCAAATAGAGATTGCACGAGCTTTGTGACAGGTAGGCATACGCCTGGAATTTGAGAGGCCCATGTCGATCCACTGCAGTCCGGTCGACGGGTATTGTTATTGGCGGGCAGTCTGCCGGATGAGGCCGGAACCCTTGGGTTCCTACCGGCAAAAAGTTTCTTGGAAGTATGTGGTGACTCGTCGGTCACATTTCGGCCGACGTCCTGATTCAAGCAGGGGTCACGTCATCGCGCAAGTGCCATTGGTAAATTGTTCGACAACTTTCTGCTCGGCGGTCGCCTGCTTAGATCAATCCGATCTCTGCATCGCTCAGTGAGCGGTATTCGCCCGGTTTCAACGCGTCGTCGAGCACCAGCGGCCCCATGCGTTCGCGGTGCAGGCGCATCACCTTGTTGTTGAAGTGGCCGAACATGCGCTTGACCTGGTGGTAGCGACCYTCGACGATGCTCAGGCGTGCGCATTTTGCCCCGAGCAGCTCTAGCCCGGCCGGTTGCGTGGTGAGGTCTTCGAAGGCGAAGTACAGCCCTTGGCTGAACTTGACCGCGTATTCGGGGCCGATGTCCTGTTCGGTTTCGACGTAATAGACCTTGGGCAGTTTGGTCTGTGGTTGGGTCAAGCGTCGCGACCAGCTGCCATCGTTGGTGATCAGCATCAGACCGGTGGTATTGAAGTCCAGGCGTCCGGCGATGTGCAGTTCTTCCTTGTCCGGTTCATCAATCAGGTCGAGCACGGTTGGGTGCTGCGGGTCCTTGGTAGCGCTGACGCAACCGGCAGGTTTGTGCAGCATGAAGTGGCGCAGCGGTTTACCGACTTGCAGCACGTCGTTGTCGACTTCGACGCGGCTGAATTCGCGGACTTCGCTGTGCGGGTCGCTGACGACTTTTCCGTCAACCCTGACGCGTTTTTCCACCAGCAACAGGCGTACCTGCTTACGGTTGAAGCACGGCAGGTTGCTGAGGAAACGGTCGACGCGCATGACTAAGGATCAGTGAGGAAAGGGGCGCGCATCTTACTAGAACGATTCGGGCGCTGCTTGCAACTGCGTCTCGACTTCGGCGCAACGCGGGCACAGGCACGAGGCGTTGCGCAGTTCCGTCGGCAGCGCCTGGAGCACCGCCGGGTCGATGCTGACGCCGTAGCACCAGCAGGCGCGGTCAGCGGTTCGCGGGTCGGCCAGGGTGCAGTCGTTGGGGGCGCCGCAGGCGGGGCAGAGCTCAGGCTGGTTCATGGACGGAGTGAGACTTCTCTACGCAGGTTCGGTTGCGGCCACTTTGTTTGGCCCGATACATCGCATGATCCGCCCGCGACAGCAGGCTGTGCAAGGTGTCATCGGGCTGCAGGGTGGTGAGGCCGATGTTCACGGTCAGTTGCAAGGCTTCGTGCAGGAGCCTGTGGGAGCGAGCTTGCTCCGAGCGGCGATCCGACGATTGCGGTATGTCAGTCACATCAATCGTGAATGTGCTGACGCCATCGCGAGCAAGCTCGCTCCCACAGGGGATGTGTGTTTATCGCAGGGTTTTCAGATACATCCGCCACCCGCCCAAATGACTGATGTTCACCGCACCCTCCAACCCATAGGCCTCACAGATAAACCCGCTTTCCCAGCGACCATCCGCCAGTTGTACCTTGCCCAATCCCAGCGGTGCCGGAATCCCGGTCAGGAACGAACCCAACTCGCTGCTTGGCAACTCCCAGACTTCCACCGCAATCGCCACGCCGCCACCCTTCACC
The DNA here is from genome assembly GCF_054177685.1 of Pseudomonas sp. P5_A2_2. Classification (NCBI taxonomy): domain Bacteria; kingdom Pseudomonadati; phylum Pseudomonadota; class Gammaproteobacteria; order Pseudomonadales; family Pseudomonadaceae; genus Pseudomonas; species Pseudomonas sp. P5_A2_2. Next base: position 2,875 of record NZ_JBGCUL010000178.1, on the reverse strand, counting down.
CGGACCATGCCCGGACGAAACGGCGGGCCGCCGGCCAGGGCATAGAGTTGATAGTCCGGCGAACTGAATGTCGATTCCACCAGGCGGGCGCCGCGCTGCTTGAGCTGCCAGTTCAACGCCAGCCCGTCCAGGTGCGCGCCGCAGACCACCAGCCGCGCCCGATCATGGCGTGCAACCGGCGCCGGGGCAGGTGCGGCCAGGCCTTGCTGACGCTGCAGGGCATCCGCCACGCTCAGCAGATACTGATCGGTGAAGGCCCGGCCAAACAGCGTCACGCCCCAAGGCATGCCGTTGTCCATGAAGGCGCTGGGCACGGCGACAGCGGCGTAGTCGAGCAGGTTCATGAAGTTGGTGTAGTAGCCCAGTTCCGAATTGCGCAGCACCGGTTCGGCCTCGAGTTCAGCCAGCGTCACCGGGCGGCCGATGGTCGGCGTGACGACACAGTCGAGGCCTTCCAGCGCGTTGTCGCACAGGGCTTTGAGCGCTTGCAGGCGGTATTGGGCGCGGAAGGTTTGCACGCCGTCGACGGCGGACGCCTTGGCCAATACGGCGCGAATCACCGGCAACACGGCCTCGGGATTTTGCGCCATCAACTCCCCGGCCACGCTGTAGCGCTCGGCCACCCACGGGCCTTCATAGAGCAAGCGGGCGGCCTCCAGAAACGGTGACAAGTCCAGTTCCACCGCTTCGCCGCCCAAGGCCTTGAGGTGGTCGATGGCATCACCGAACAACAGCGGGCCTTCAGGGCAACCGAAAAATTGCAGATCCTGCGCGCGCGGCACGCCGAAACGGAACGGCCGCGGTGTGCCGAACGCCGAGCCGTCGTTCCACAACGGGTTGCTGCGGCTGTATTCGTCCCGTGGATCGAGGCGCGCAGTGAGTGCCAGCAACTGACTGKCCTCCCGGGCGGTGGCAGTGAACGTGGTGACGCAATCCAGCGTACGACAGGCCGGTACGACGCCGGCCGTCGAGATCAGGCCCTTGGTGGCTTTCATCCCGACCAGATTGTTCAACGCCGCCGGCACGCGTCCGGACCCTGCGGTGTCGGTGCCCAGGGAAAAACTCGCGACGCCGAGCGCCACCGCCAGCGACGAACCGGCGCTGGATCCGCCCGATGGGTACTGCGGCAGCACGCTGTTGGGGMACGCGCCGTAGGGTGAGCGGCTGCCGTTGAGCCCCGTGGCGAACTGGTCGAGGTTGGTCTTGCCCAACGGAATCRCACCGAGGGCCAGCAGTTGCTCGACGATGGTCGCCGAACGCTGCGGCACGTAGGCAAATGCCGGGCACGCCGCCGTGGTCGGAATGCCCGCCAGGTCGATGTTGTCCTTGATCGCGAACGGCACACCATACAGCGGCAGACTGTCGGGAGCGCGATCGTCGAGGGCGGCGAGGTAAGGTTCCAGTTCTTCGGCGCTGAGCAAGTGGATGAACAGGTGATAGTCCGGGTTCAGCGCGGCGGCTTTGTCCCGCAGGTTCAGCAGCAGTTGCCGGGGGGTAAGGTTGCCGTGGCGATAAGCGCTGCGCAGGGCGTCGAGTTGCAGGTTGATGTTCATGGCATGAGTCCTTGGCAAAATGGGTTCAGTCGAGTTCCAGCACCACGACGCGCTGTCCGGCGCGCACCGCCGAACCCGGTTGCACGCGAATCTCGCGCACCACGCCGGCCATCGGTGCGAGCAGGGGGATTTCCATCTTCATCGACTCCAGGATCACCAGCACGTCACCGGCCTCGACGTGGCAACCGGCCTCGACCTGAACCTGCCAGAGGTTGCCGGCGATATGGCTGTCGACGCTCTGTTGGCCGCTGGCCAGCGGCGCCTCTGCGGTCGCCTCCGGGGCCGGTTCTTCACTGTCGAAATGGGCCTGGCCGCTGGCGATCCAGCGCTCGCGTTCGGCGTTGAACGCGCCTTTTTGCTGATTGCGAAACGCGCCGATGGTCTCGGCTTCCTGCGCCAGAAACGCCTGATAATCCGCCAGATTCAACTGACTGTGCTCGATGTTCAGGTCGAAGCGCCCGAGGGGGAAATCCCGGCGGATGCGCAGCAGTTCATTGGCGCTGACCGGGTAGAAACGGATCTGATCGAAAAACCGCAGCAACCACGGTTTGCCATCGAAGGCTGCGACTTCGCGGTAGCGGTTCCACATCTGCAGCGTGCGCCCGACAAACTGATAGCCGCCGGGGCCTTCCATGCCGTAGACGCACATGTAGGCGCCGCCGATGCCCACCGAGTTTTCCGCGGTCCAGGTGCGCGCCGGGTTGTACTTGGTGGTCACCAGGCGATGGCGCGGGTCGAGCGGGGTGGCGACCGGTGCGCCGAGATAGACATCGCCCAGGCCCATCACCAGATAGCTGGCGTCGAACAYCGTGCGTTGCACTTCATCGAGGTTCGGCAGGTCATTGATGCGGCGGATGAACTCCAGGTTGCTCGGGCACCATGGCGCGTCCTTGCGCACGGTGGTCATGTATTTCTCGATGGCCAACTGGCACGCCGGGTCGTCCCAGGACAACGGCAGATGAACGATGCGCGACGGTACTTGCAGGTCTTTGGCGGCGCATACGGCGTCCCATTCGCCGGCGACGATGCCGAGCAGGTCGGACAGCGGCAGTTGTTCGGGCTGATAGTGAATTTGCAGGGAACGGATGCCTGGCGTCAGGTCGATCACGCCGTGCAGGTGTTTGCTTTCCAGCGCCTGCATGAGGGCGTGGGCGCGGAAGCGCAGAACCAGGTCCAGTTCGGGGGCGCCGATTTCCAGTAGCAGGTGGGTGTCGCCGGACAGCCTCGCCACCAGCCGCGTGTCATCCTGCCCCAAATCCAATACCACAGGCGACACAATTCCCTGTAGGAGTGAGCCTGCTCGCGATTGCGGTGTTTCAGTC